>QMOE01000454.1 GCA_003648125.1 Chloroflexota bacterium | reverse complement strand
TGAGGCGGTAGAAAACTTGGTTTCTTGTGCCGACCGAGGATTTTCGGGCGGGGTCATTCCGTGGCCCCGCCCAAATGTTGCAAGGGAGAATTTGAATGACATCTGACATTGGTTTCGCGCTAATGCTTTCAGCCCTGGCTGGATTGTCCACGACAATCGGCAGCCTGTTGGGACTTTTTGTCCGCGAGCCTGGCCCGCGCTTTATGACGCTGACGCTGGGTTTTTCGGCCGGGGCCATGATACTGGTCTCGTTCGTCGAATTGCTGCAAGGGGGCATCGAGGCCATCGGTATCGGGCCGGCCCACCTGGCCTTCTTTGGCGGCATGCTGGTGATTTTCTTGATTGACGCGCTGATCCCGCACGACTATATGGCGGAACATCACAAGACGCAGGACGGGGCCGTCAAAGATAGATTGATGCGCACGGGGCTGTTCGTCGCCCTGGGGATCGGCATTCACAATTTCCCCGAGGGCATGGCCTCCTTCGCCGGCGCGTTGGAGAGCCGCGAACTGGGTATGGCTATCGCTTTTGCCGTGGCCGTGCACAACATCCCGGAAGGGCTGGCCATCTCGGCGCCGATCTATGCGGCCACCGGCAGTCGGGGCAAGGCTTTCCTGTGGTCGTTCCTTTCCGGCGTGGTCGAGCCGGTGGGCGCGGGCCTGGCTGCGCTGGTTCTAATGCCGTTCCTCAACGAGGTGGTGCTGGGCGTGGTGCTGTCGGCCGTCGCGGGCATTATGGTCATCATCTCGCTGGACGAACTGGTGCCGGTCTCGCGCTCGTTTGGAGAGGAGCACCTGTCCATCGTCGGCGTCGTCGTTGGCATGGCGGTGATGGCGCTCAGTTTGTGGATGTTGTAAATAGCAACGGAGAGTAAAAATGAAACTGACATGGTTAGGCCGATCATGTTTTCAGTTGACCACCCGCGATCACACGCGCGTGCTCTTTGACCCGCACCTCGACCTGTGGAGGGATCGAGAAAAGACCCCGTTCCCACCCCCGGACGTGATTTGCGTCTCTCACGGCCACCTGGACCACTTTGCCGATGTGCCCGACCTGGTGCGCGGCGATTCGCCGACGCTGGTGGTGGCGATCCCCGAACTGTGCCGCGCATTGCGAGAGTTGGTACCCGAGACACAGCACCGGCTCTTTCCTCTTCCCTGGAACGACCAGGTCGAACTGGAGGAGATGCGTTTCTTTTCCTTCCGCTCGCCGCCGATGCAGACGTCGCTCTACGATATGTGCAAAGAGTTCGGAGTGTCGCAGGTGATGGATTTCTTGCAAGCCTGCCGCCGGTTGGCCGACGATATTCTGTATCTGCCGCTGACCAGTTTTGGCGTGGAGACGCGCGGCCTGCGCGTGTTGCACTTTGTCGCCGAAGACGAGGGAGCGGGGAACGGCATAGACGTCGGCGAGATCGGCGCGCAATTCGCGCCCGACGTGGCGCTGGTCGGCATAGACCCTGGGGAGGAGCAGCGTTCGGCGGAATACGCAGCGGCCCTCGGCGCGCCCCTGGTCATCCCCCACCACTACCGCGCCTATGGCCAACTGCCCGCCGCCGATCTGGACGTCTTTACCGAGGCACTGCGCCGTCTGGCTCCAGGAACCGAGTTGCGGTTTCTCAAAGAGATGGAGAGCATCGAGTTATAGTAATGTGGATTTTATCCGGCTTGACCGTTGGCACGGTGTCCAGCGTAGGCTATATCAGAGAATTACCTCTTGACAACCCCGCTCGAAGGTAGTACAATATCGCCAGTTGAAAATAGTTTTCAATTACTGGAGTGACACGTTGGACAAAGTACTTGTGGCACAAGAGTTGCGCGCCGCTGGTTATCGGCTGACCCGGCCCAGGCGGGCGGTGCTGCGCGTGGTGGCTGAAGCGACATGTCCGCTCACGCCCGCGCAGGTGCACGAACAGGCGCAGGTGCGCTACCCACAGACCGGTCTGGTCACCGTCTACCGCACGCTGGAACTGCTGGCCGGATTAGGCCTGGTGCGGCGTATCCACACCGAAGAGGGCTGCCACGGGTACGTGCCTGTGGCAATGGGCGAGGCAGGGCACCACCTGGTATGCACCTCTTGCCACCAGGCGGTAGAGTTCCCCTGCACCGGCCTGGAGGAGATGCTGGCGGATGTGGAGCGACTGACCGGCTTTTCCATCCAGGAGCATTGGCTGGAACTATTTGGCCTCTGTCCGGCGTGCCAGGCAAAGAAAGAAGGTAGTGGCGAGCGAAAAGAGGATTGAGAATGAGAAAGGGCACGAGAGTGTCGCCCGTGCCCCGGTGACAAAAGGCGTATCCAGTCTGCCTCCCATCGCAGGTCATTATAGCACACTGGTCAGTGATGGGCAGCCCCAAATCTCGTCACAGGAGGAAAACATGCAAATCCGCCTCGAAACTCTGATCGGGGTGCTTGGCTCCCTGGCTATCCTGACTCTGGTGCTGACCGGGTGCGGCGGCGCAGCGACGCAAACGCCAGCCGAACCTGCGGGTGTGCTCAACGTCGTGGTCAGCATCGTGCCGCAGCAGTATTTCGTCGAGCGCATTGGCGGGGAGCACGTTAGCGTGACGGTGATGGTGCTGCCCGGCTTTAGCCCGGCAACCTACGAACCCAAACCAGAGCAACTGCAAGCGTTGAGTGAGGCCGACGCTTACGTGCGCATCCGCGTGCCGTTCGAGGATGCGTGGATGGAGCGTATTGCCTCGGTCAACAAGGATATGCTGATCATAGACCAGTCCGATGGAATTGAGCGCATCGGCGGCAAGGACCCGCACATCTGGCTCTCACCGCAGTTGGTTAAGGCGCAGGCGCAGACGATCTGCGACAGCCTGGTCGAACTGGACCCGGCCAACGAGGCCGACTACAAAGCCAACCTGGAAACGTTCCTGGCCGACCTGGACGAACTGGATGCCAGCATCCGGGAGACTCTGTCGGGGCTGGAAAGCCGCAAGTTTATGGTTTTCCACCCAGCCTGGGCTTACTTTGCCCGCGACTATGGCCTGGAGATGATCCCGGTGCAGATCGAGGGCAGCGATCCCAGTGCAGCTGAAATGGCCGGCCTGATCCAGACAGCGCAGGAAAACAACATCAAAGTGGTGTTCGCGCAGCCTGAATTCAGCGTGGAGAGCGCAGAGGCCATCGCCGATGAGATCGGCGGCCGGGTGCTGCTCATCAGCTCGCTGGCCCCGGACTGGTTGGACAATCTCTATCGCGTGGCGGACATCTTTGCCGAGGTATTGACCGAGTGAGGTGAGGTGCGACGCACTTCTAAAGTGCGTCGCACCTCGAGGAGTTGGTACGTTGTCTACACGACGCAAAGTCATTCACCTGGAAGATGTGTGGGCCGGCTATGACGACCAGCCGGTT
>QMOE01000453.1 GCA_003648125.1 Chloroflexota bacterium | reverse complement strand
CTGGGATCGCGGGCGTCCCCGCCCGCATGCGGCCAAGATGGTCGCGCTCCAATGACCGCGTTCCGTGGCGCGCAAGAAAATGACGCACACCCAGTGACTTGCATACTTTCACTGGAGACAGTATGAAAACAAACCAGCCCGCCATCACCGCCCGCAACTTGACCAAACGCTTCGGCGATTTTACCGCCGTAGACGGCATCGACTTCGAGGTCCGCCGGGGAGAGATATTCGGTTTCCTCGGCCCCAACGGCGCCGGCAAAACCACCACCATCCGCATGATGCTCGGCCTGCTGCAACCCACCGCCGGTGAGATCGAGGTGCTGGGGATTGCTATGTCCAACCACCCGGAGCGAATCCGGCCCCGCATCGGCTACATGTCGCAGCGCTTTAGCCTCTACAACGACCTGACGGTGCTCCAAAACCTGCGCTTTTACGGCCGGGCGTATGGGCTGGAAAACGACGTGTTGGAGGAACGCATTCGGGAGGCGCTCCGCATGACCAATCTGGAGGGCCGCGAACACACGCACACCAAAGACCTCTCCGGCGGATGGCGGCAGCGCTTGGCGCTCAACGCCGCCATCCTCCACCGGCCCGAGTTGATCTTTCTCGACGAACCGACCGCCGGCGTTGACCCGGTCTCGCGGCGCGCCTTTTGGGACCTGCTCTACAAATTGATCGCCGAGGGAATCACCGTCTTTGTCACCACCCACTATATGGACGAGGCCGAGCACTGCCACCGGCTGGCCCTCATCCAACGCGGCAAATTGATCGCCTTTGGCTCACCGGAGGAGATCAAACGAAACGTGATGCGCGGCCAGGTGCTGGAAATCGCACCCGACGAT
Source organism: Chloroflexota bacterium (assembly GCA_003648125.1). Next base: position 2,523 of record QMOE01000453.1, on the reverse strand, counting down.
ACACCCAAAGCGGTCAAAGTCCTGCGCGCCGCCCGCGAGGCCGGCAAACTGCCGCTCGACGAGGTCGCCATGTACGGCCCGCTGGTGCACGTCACCGGCCCCGAGATGGAGCGGCACGAAGAAACCATCGCCGCCGAGTTGCGCCGAGCCGGCATAGAACCCGGCGAGATGGCGATCATTGAACCATCGTTGGAAGACGTGTTCATCGCCTGTATGCGGTAACAAGTGAACAATCCACGCACATCAGCAATTCCCGTTATGGGAGAGAACGGCAAGTTGTAGCCGCGATTTCGCAATCGCGGAAGACGTTTTACGCGGTACAATGTACGCGATTTGGAAATCGCGACTACAAAACGGGAATTGCTGCACACACATTAATAATTCGGGTGTGTTTCAAATGAGTTGGGTAGGCGCGCTTTCCATAGCGCGCGGTATGGAAACCGCGCCTACTTCTAACCGAAATGAAACGCACCCTAATAATTCAATACACACCTCATCTTACAAACATCGGAACAGATCAGGGTAAAAATAGGTGCGTCGCACCTTTATGGTACCAGAGTACTCCTTGACAACGGGGGGCGATAGGGTATAATTTCATCTAAATGAACGTTCATTCAGTCAGGAGGGAGAATATCCATGAATGACACACTGTCCTCTGCAACTGAAAAAAACGCCGCAACCCGCCGGACACAGATTCTGGAGGCCGCTGCCGTCATCTTTGCCGAGAAGGGCTATCAGCGGGCCACGGTCAAAGAGATCGCTGGTCGCGTTGGCATCGCGCCGGGCACGATCTATCTCTACTTTGGCAACAAGCGCGAGATACTTTCGGCCATCGTCAACGAGACAGAGACGCCGATGGTGGCCGCCTTGCTGGAAATGGGCGGACTGAGAGACCGTGAGGCGATGGTCGAGATGATCGAAAAAGGGCTGGATATCACAGAGGCCCAACTGCCTTTCAATCGCACCCTGTTCAGCGAGGTCTGGGCAGATGACGGCATCCTGGAGGAATCTGTTGCTGCGCGGCTCAAACAGATCCACCACCTGCTGGAAAAGTATATTGCCGAGCGCATCGCCGCTGGGGTCTTTCGTCCAGTTGATCCTGCGTTGGTCGCGCAGTTGGTGCTGGGCATGTTTGGCAGTCTAATAGTGCCAGCCGTTCGCGGAATGTCGCCGTTGCCTTCGGCGGAAAAGCGGCACGCTTTGGCCGAGGCGGTGGTGGACTTGCTCCTGGACGGTATCCGCGCCAATGCGTAAAAGTTTCTGAGGTAAACTATGCTGCGACGAATTTGGACCGTCATCCAAAAGGAATTTATCCAGACCTTTCGAGACAGGCGCACGCTGCTCATCCAACTCAGCATGCCCATCATCCAATTATTCCTCCTGGCCTATGCCATCAACCTGAACGTAGACCACATCCCCACAATCGTGGCCGACCAGAGCCACGATAGCGCCAGTCAATCCTACGTGAACGCGCTGGTGGCTTCCGGCTACTTTGACGTCGTCGCCTACGCCCCCAGCCAGACCGAGGTGACACAGGCTATTGACGAAGGACGCGCCCGGGCCGGTGTCGTGATTCCGCCCGAGTTTGCCGCCCACGTGGAGCGCGGTGACGCCCAGGCGTTGTTCCTGGTAGACGGCTCTGACCTGGTGATCTCTCAATCGGCCTATAACGCCGCCGCCATCATCGCCGAAATGCACGCGACCGATGTGTTGATGGAGAAGGTGGCGCGTTCGGGGCTGCTGGCAAAGGGGCAGAGCTTTTTGCCCCTCGACGCGCTCATCCGCATCCTCTACAACCCCAACATGGAGGTGCTCTGGTTTGTCATCCCTGGCATGTGCGCCATGATCCTGCAAATGCAAAGCGTCGCCTTGACCGCCGCTGCTGTGGTGCGCGAGCGCGAGGTGGGAACCATCGAGCAAATTCTGGTCACGCCCATCCGGCCCGGCGAGCTTATGATAGGCAAAATTACCCCCAACATATTGATCGCCATGATCAATTTGCTGACTATCCTGGCGATGGGCATTTTTATGTTCGGCGTGCCCTTTCAGGGTAGTTTCTGGCTCTTTTTCTGGCTGGCGTTTATGTACGTCTTCTCCGGGCTGGGACTGGGCATCCTGATCTCGACCATCTCCAAGAACCAGAATCAGGCCCAGCAAATAATTATGATGGTGATGATGCTGGGGATCGTGCTTTCGGGCTTTATGTTTCCCCGCGACAAGATGAACCTTGTGCTCCGCCTCGCCGGAGATTTGTTCCCGCTGACTTATTTTATCCCCATCGCGCGGGGCATCGTCAGCAAAGGTATCGGCATCGAGTTTTTGTGGGAGCAGGTCGTCGCCATGCTCGTCTACAGCATCGTGATCATGGTCTTTGCCACTCGCGCGTTCAAGCAAGGGCTGGACTAGAAGGAAGGTAATTTCAAGGTGCCCGGCACTTGCGATTGCCCTCGAAAACGGTTCTTTCGATGACAACCAAATGCTACAAGTGCCGGGCACCTGCTGAGCAGTTATGAAGAAAGAAAT
>QMOE01000452.1 GCA_003648125.1 Chloroflexota bacterium | reverse complement strand
CGCAGATTGACGCAGATTCACGCTGATCTGCCCTGGAAATTAACAAAATCTGCGTTTTCTGCGTTCATCTGCGTCCTATTTTCTGTATCCGGAGTCAAGTGTTAAATTTGTCAGTCAACCAGGGTAGGGGATCAAATCACCGCTTGCGGTCGTACGGAGGACAGAATCTCGCGCACTAACTGAGGTGTATCAATCTCCTTGAGGAGATAGCGCATAGCACCCAGGCGCAGAGCCTCCGCCCGTTCCTCGGCGTCTGGGTAAGAAGTGAGGACGACGATGTTGGTATGAGGACATTCTTTGGTCAGGGAACGGAGCGCATCCAACCCTCGCATATCGGCTCGTTTGAGCTCCAGCAGTACGACGTCGGGCTTTAGACGCACGGCATCCCGCAGGCCGGTCCGCCAGCAGCCGGTGCAGCCAACGATTTCGACTTCTGCCGTATCGCGCAACCTGTCCTCGAGCGCCTCCCGCACAGCGTCGTGGTCGTCTATGATAAGCAATCGTATGGGTGTCATTTTCACTGTTCCAGCCTCGTCATATTGTCTCTAGTATAGCGAGGGTGGCGCGTTGCTGTTAGTGTCATCCATCCCGATTTCCACTGACTTTTGTACCGCGCCCCAACGCGGGTTGACGATTCTCCAACCCTATGGTATTCTCCCCTCCGATGAGCAAAAGTGAACAGATCAAAGCAGTGGGCCTGTTTTCGGGCGGGCTTGATAGCACTCTAGCCGTCCGCGTCATGCTCGACCAGAGGGTCGAGGTCACCGCGCTACATTTTCGCACCGGCTTTTCCTATACCGAGCGGAACCGCGCGGTTGGGCAGGAGACGGGAGCATCCGACGTTGAACGGGCGGCGGCGGAGCTTGGCGTGAGCCTGGAGGTGATTGACGTCGCCAGCGAGTACCTGCCGCTGGTGCTGCACCCGCGTTACGGGTATGGTTCAGGGATGAATCCGTGCGTGGATTGCCGCATCTTTTTGCTGCGCCAGGCAAAGGACTGGATGGAGGCTCACGGCTATCACTTTGTCTTCACCGGTGAGGTGGTCGGACAGCGTCCCAAGAGCCAGATGCGGCCCACGCTCAAGACCGTCGAGCGCGAGAGCGGATTGCGCGGCTACCTGCTCCGTCCGCTCTCGGCCAAGTTGCTCGAGCCGACTGTGCCGGAGCAGCGCGGGTGGGTGGAGCGAGAAAAGTTGTACGGCATTGGTGGTCGCGGCCGCAAGGAGCAGATCGCGCTGGCGGCTCGCTTTGGCATCACCGACTACCCGCAACCCTCCGGCGGCTGCTGTTACCTGATTGACCAGACCTATTCCCGCCGCTTGCGCGACCTTTTGGCCCGCGAAGGAGAGAATGCTCTGACTGCCGGGCGGGTACAACTCCTGGCGGTGGGACGACACTTGCGGCTGCCCTCCGGCCACAAGGTGGTGGTGGGCCGGCGCGAGCAGGAAAACAACTATCTGGAGACTTGTGGCGTGGAGGGGGTTTTACTCACGACGCCGGATCATCCCGGCCCCACGACGCTGTTGCCGGGCGCGCCGACGCGGGAGGAGATCGAACTGGCGGCGGGAATCACCGCCAGTTACTCTGACGGCAGGAACGAGTCTGTTGTACCTATCGAGGCGAAAATGAATGACGGCACGGTCGAATCGTTGACCGTCGAGCCGATGGCAAGAGAAGATATACGAGCGTTGATGGTGTAGGTGGATTGAGGTAAAAGAGCCACATCACCCTCGCTCAGGGTAGACTCGGTTTCTTTTCCCCATTTATTGTGAGATACGGCTGTAACAGGCTCAATATCTTGGTCAGTGGCGCGACGTCGTCCTCGTCGAATTGGGCCGGCTTGTCCGAGTCCACATCCAGCACGGCGATGACTTTTTCCCTCTTTATCACCGGTAGGACGATTTCGCTTTTAGAACGTGAGTCGCAGGCGATGTGGCCGGGGAACTGTTCCACGTCCGGCACGATCACGGGTTGCCCGGTGTGGACGCAATGCAGGCAGACGCCGCGCCCCCGCAACACCTGGCAGGCGACAGCTCCCTGGTACGGGCCCACGTGCAGTTCGTTTTCGTCCACCACAAAGTAAAAGCCGGTCCAAAAGTGGTGGCTCATCTTGTGGTGCAACACGGCGCATGTGGTCGCCATCGCCGCCAGCAGGTTGGGGGACTTTCCTTCGATCAAATCGCATAGTTGGGTATAGATGCGTTCGTAACGCCCGGCTCTTCTTTTGTCAATCAATGCCCTTTCCTTTGCCGAGTCTCAATTCCCGGCGCTCCGCAGGACGAGTGGCAGGTAGGCAGCGTGCTTGAACCGTCCCGCTTTCAGCCAGGAGATGACCCGTCCCATCACGGCCTCACGATCCTGGGCGCTGTTGATGGCCTCGAAGCCAAAGGAAAAGTAGACCGCCCTGTAATCGCCCGTATCCACCCGGATAGCGCCCGCGCCGCCCGCCGCGCTACCGGTATAGGTGAAGGTGGTCGTCGCGGAGGTCAGCGGGGCGATCTCGTCCGGCGAGGTCTGGTTGTTGGCCCCATCGCCGCCAGAGATGGCAAGTTGCAGCCCGTCGCCAATGGGATCGCCGGAGACCCCGCTCAGCATCAGTGATCCGCTGTCTCCCTGGACGTAATTGGCGCGGAGATAGTCGGCATAGAAATCGGTGCTGCCGGCAGATTGCCCCACGTTCTGACCGGTGATGAAGAGATATCCGCCGGCCGCCAGATAGTCGCTCATGTTCTCTTGATGCGTGCTGTTCCCCACGTAACCCCAAGTGGGTACTGCCCAGATGACCGTGCCGCTGGTGTAGACTTGTAGGATGGAGGTAGTGAGCGGCCCGTACCAATAACTATCCCAGAGATCGTAGGGGATGCCGATGGCGTCCAACGTCGCGGTGTAGTAGGAACGAAACTCGTCGGTGTTGGCCCAGCCGCCATTATCCGCAAACAGGAGCAGATTGGTCGTTGGGCTAAAGGGCCGGGTGGTAAAGTCCGCCAGATTGTTGTAGGCGCTGACGTTAGTCAGTTCATCCTCGGCCACAAAATCTATGGTGTATGTCCTCTGGATCGGGTCGCTGATCCAGGCGTTGCCGTAGGTGCCGTCCCCGGCTGAATAGTCTCCGTGCGCGCCGTCATCGTAGAGCGTCAGGGTGATGATGGGTGTCTCGTCGGGACTCTCGATGATCGCTTGCACGGAACTGATGTTGCTGCTGTCCTGGACATAGGCGGTGATGGTCACAGGGTTCCCGGCGGCGACGTACCTTGATTGGACAGAGGCTCCAAAAATTTCCTGGCTATAGGGCAAAGGTTCCAAACTATATTTGCTCTGTTTATGGGAATTACTCTAGCTCCAGCAATTCCCGTTTTGTAGCCGCGAT
>QMOE01000451.1 GCA_003648125.1 Chloroflexota bacterium | reverse complement strand
ATCCTTCAGATTGCGCAGCGTCGCCGGGGCCTCCACCTGCACCCACGGGCGATCCCGGTCAATGATGACCCGGCGCTCGTTCACCGCGTTCAACCAATCCCAGTCCTTATCCTCGTTCGAGGCGTTGACCACCATCAAATAGAGATCGGGCCGGCGGCGGTAAATCATCACGTCGTCAATGACGTTCGCGTCGGGGTCGAGCAGGTAGCCGTAGCAGGATTGCCCATCCTCCAGCCAGGCGGCATAGTTGGAGAGAACTGTATCCAGGAAAGCGGTGGCGTGCTCCCCTGAGACCTCGAACACCCCCATGTGGGCCACGTCAAAGAGGCCTGCCGCCTCTCGCACAGCGTGATGCTCCTCGCTCACCGAGGTGTACCAGACCGGCATCTCCCATCCAGCGAATGGAACTAACTTGGCTCCCAACTTTTTGTGAATCTCGTACAAGGGCGTGCGTTTGAGCGACTCGCCCGGCTCCTCCCAATGCCACTCTTCCCGCTCCACCTGCGGCCCAAACTCGGCCAGGAACGACTGCCCCACAAAGTACGGCTTGGTCAAATCGAACCGCTCTGGATGAGCCGCAAACAATTCCACTGCCGCTGTTCCTTGCTTCTTGCCTCCTGCCTCCTGCTCCCTGCTACCTGCTACCTCCTCGACAATGACCGGTCCCTCCACCTTGCGGAAGACGTCCTCATCGTCGAACAAAATATACCCATCGGCCAGGCCCCGCAGCCAGGAGGTAACCTGAGCCGCGTTTTCGGGCGTGGGGGTGATGAGATAAACATCCCGCCCCCACTCGTCCGCTTCCTCCCGCGCCACCACAACCTGGTCAATCAGCTTGCCACGCCGGTCGAGCACGTAGGCGGCGACAGAATCACCCAGGGCAAGTTCAGCCACGTCAGCGGTGACGACCTGCTGCACAAACTGGCGCGCCCGCCAGCCCGTAACCTGCAATCCCGTTGTCCCATCCTTCATCGCCGGATAGTGCGGATAGCCGCTCGGCTCGTACTCGAAATCAATCCCCGCTTTCGCGGCCAATTCCGCCACCCCCTGCCGTACCTCCTCCAACACGTCCAACTCGACCTTGCCACGCGGCAGCGTGCCGATGAGGCCATTGTAGGCAAAGGGGTGGATGTTGGAGAGAATGCGCTGGATCAGCCCGGCCAGCCTGTCCATATCCGCCTCGTCCAGCCCGCGCTGCGTGATCCAGGGCGTGCCCAGGCGGATGCCCATTGCCAGCGAGGTCTCGGTATCGCCGGGGATGGTGTTCTTGTTGGCGACGATGCCCGCCAGATCGAGAATGCGCACCGCCGGCTCCCCCCACACCGGGTGGTCGCCCTGAACGGATTTCAGATCAATCAGCATGAGGTGAGTGTCCGTCCCACCGTAGGCCAGCCGCAGACCGCGCCCCTCAAGTCCCTTCGCCAGAGCTTGAGCATTAGCTGCGATTTGGCGCTGGAGTCGGTGGAACTCGGCGGTCTGCGCAATGCCAAAAGCGACCGCCATCGCCGCGAACTTGTTGACGTGGGGGCCGCCCTGCTCGCCAGGAAAGATAGCCATATCAATCGCCTGAGATAGCTCCTCGTCGGTGGTCAAGACCACCGCGCCGCGCGGGCCGCAGATAGTCTTGTGGGTAGTGAAAGTCGTCACATCGGCAACACCCACCGGGTTGGGATAGACACTGGCGGCAGCCATCCCGGCGGCGTGGGCAATGTCGGCCATCAAGTAAGCGCCCACCTCATCGGCGATGGCGCGGAAAGCCTCCCAATCCGGCGCCCAGGGATAAGATGTGTAACCGGCGACGATCACCTTGGGGTGGTGTTCGCGCGCCATGTCGCGGATGCGGTCATAGTCCAGCTTTTCCGTCTGGGGGTCAACGCCGTAGGAGACCACCCGGTAACGCTGACCGGAGATGTTGAACTCGGAGCCGTGGGTCAGGTGACCGCCCTGGAACAAGTCCAGCCCCATCAACGTGTCACCCGGCTTCATCAGCGCCCAGTAGACAGCCAGATTGGCCGCCGCGCCAGAGAGGGGCTGGACGTTGACGTGGATGTGCTCGGGCTTGATGGAAGCGTGAGCAAAGGCCTCGGCGCAGCGTCGCTGGGCCAGGCACTCGACAAAGTGGACATAGTCCACCCCTTTGTAAAAACGACGGTCGGCGTAGCGACGGTAAAAGGCCAACTGCCAGGGTACGTCCCGCAGACGCCCCTCTGGATCGCGGGTCATCCTCAGCGGGGGATACCCTTCGGCATAGACGTTCTGGAAAACAGAGCCTAACGCCTGCCGAACGGCCTGGGGAGCGGTTGACTCGGAGGGGATGAGGATCAATTTGCGGGCCTGGCGCTCCTCTTCCCAGCGAATCAAATCGGCTACGAACGGCGCCACTTGCTCCAAATCGGAGCGGACGAGAAAGTCAGATCGGGGGTTCATAGATTGCATTTGGACACACTCCTTTTTTCTCTGCTGATGATAAAAAAACGAGACACACAGTTAGAACTGGCTGTGCGTCCCCTGTCTACCAACCTGAGAGATTTATCCCGACCAGCTAGCGGGCCTTGCCCCGTCGGTGCCCAAAATGGGCTTTCCAGAGGTGCCGAGATGCGGGGTCCGATAACCTGAGAGTTTCGCCGACCCAATCAGCCTGTCGCGCCGGCTTGCCCCTTCGGTGACCACCTACAGGCGTTCTCTCCCCTGCACCCCATGGCAATAGTGTGATTTTATCAGACGCCTGGTATTGTAACATGGATAGAAAACGAGGGCAAACGAGGCAGGACGATAGAGCAAGCGTCATTCCGAGGAACGTAGCAATGCTGCCAAAGCGCAGCAGACTCAATATTGGACTTTGGAATAAATTTTACCCCCATATATGGGGGTTTGAAAATACAAAACCGCTACATATCAGGGCAGCTAGATGGCTATTCAGAGTCCATATCTCACTTGCGAAGGCCGTACCGCCATATATGGGGGATCGGCGATGCGAAACCCCTATATGTGGATTTGACACAAAAAAATTGTCCAAAGTCCAATTGTACAAGAACAGCATTGTAATAACTGGTGAGAAGCCTGATCTGAGATGCCGCAACCACCTGGATGTTACCAGGTTCAGCCTCAGAAAGTTGATCAATGTAGATGACCTGATCACGAGGAGAAAACAAAGTGCTGGTGGCGACCATCTCTTCCGAGGAAGTCATTCCTTGCGACTTGGATTTGGAAGTAGTATTGGTAGTTGTATTCTCGGACATTCTCGTCCTCCTGTTACTTTGGAAGTGCCAACGTTCCGCGCAACCCACTTGGCGGCTACGTCACCTGTTATTGAGCCAACATTCTATTAGCGAGTGTGATTTTTCGACAGAAATGCCTTGCCCGGGCCT
>QMOE01000450.1 GCA_003648125.1 Chloroflexota bacterium | reverse complement strand
GCGCCACCTGCAACGGCGTAACCAGTAGATACCCCTGCCCGATGGCCAGGTTGACCGAATCACCGGGTGCCCAGCCCTCGCCCAGAGTCTGGAGTTTCCAGTCGTTGTCGCCCACCAGGCCGGCGGATTCGGCGAAGCCGTCCAGTCCGGTTGGTGCACCAAGCCCAAAGGCGCGGGCGTAATCTGGCAGCAGAAGTGGATCCATCCCCTCCAGCATCAATCCCATTTCATAGAAGGAATAGTCACACGAGGCTGTGAGAGCGCTCACCAGGTCAATGACACCGTGGCCCGTCCTCAGCCAGCAGGGTTTGCCCCATTCGGGTCCCAACGCCGTCCACCAGCCGGTACAGTTGAATGTGAACTGGCGGGTGAGCCCCAGGCCCTCCATCGCGGCGGCCATAGTCACGATTTTGAACACCGAGCCCGGCGGGTAAGTGCCCTGAATCGCCCGGTTGAGCAGCGGACGGCCGGGATCTTTCATCAGCGCTTGCCAATTTTCCTCACTGATCCCGCCCACGAACAGGTTGGCATCGAAGCGCGGGTAACTGGCCATGGCCAGCACTTGCCCGTTGCGCGGGTCCATGACCACAACCGCGCCGGGCCGTTGCCCCAGCAGCTCTTCCACTTGACGCTGGAACTCGCGATCCAGTGTGCTGTACACGCTGCGGCTGGCCACCGCCGGCCGGTCCTTGAGCACGGCGACCACTTCTCCCTGCGGTGTGACTACACTCAAGGTCCCACCGCGCCCCCCGGCCAAATACGGTTCGCCCCAGTGCTCCAGGCCGGCACGACCCACCAGCTCGTCGCCGGAGTATCCCAACGCCTGCCAGTCGGATAGCTCCTCGGCGGGAATGGCCCCCAGGTAGCCGACGACGTGCGGAGCGACGCCGTTGTAGGCACGTACCGTCTTCTCGCGGAAAGCCACGCCCGGGATGGCACTCAGCGTGGCATAGTGGGCCTGGCTCTGCTCCACCGTGATGTCGGCGATGGGCACGAACCAATCGGGACGAGCGTCAGCGTATTTGGCCTGGATCGCCGCCGGGTCCAGGGCCAGCACGCGGCTCAACTCGGCCAGGAGAGTGCCCTCGTCCTCGATCTGGCCCGGCACTACGCCCACAGTAACCATCGTGCCCTCTACCGCCAGTCCCAACCCGTTGCGGTCGTAGATGTTTGCCCGTGACGGGGCGCGGGGGGTGAGGTGAACCAGGTTGCCCGCCGTCAACTGGCGGAAGATGAGCTGCGGCGACCAAGCCACTCCCCAGCGTCCGCCCTCGTAGCGCAGCGTCATCTCGTTCTCCACCTCCAGCGGGCCGAGTAAAGCGGTGTCCATAGTGACGGCGTAGGCCACCTGTGCCTGCTCACCTTCTTGCAGCGCGGCGCGCAGTTGAGCCTGTACGCGAGTGATCGTCGCCTCGGCGGCGACCGCCTGGTAGGTGTGTGTAAAACTGTCCTGCGTGACGGTGGCCTGGGACGTGGGGGTCAACAGGCCGTACATCAGCCCGTAGTCATTCCGCTCCCACGCCGCCAGGAATGCTGCTGCTATCTCCTCGGCCCGCCCCGGCACGGGCGTCGGTGTCGGGGGAGGAGGCGGGGTGCTGTCGTCCCGGCATGCCGGCAACCCGCCGGCTATCAGTATAAGGGCCACGAGTAACAGCGAAGTTCGTCTGAACATTACTAACCTCACCATGAGAAACCGATTCTCGCGTAGCGGCAGACCTTGCGCCCGCCGTTAGGTTGATTATACCACAGTGCCAGGCAAAGCTCAAAAAACAAACAAGCCGGAGACACTGTCCCCGGCCTGTCTATTCATCATATTCATCACAAGCGGTTACGCGGCGTAGAACTCGCCCTCGACTACGTCCTCGCCCTCTGGCGTGGACTGGGTCGTGGTTCCATGACCATCCCCACCGTTGCCGCCTGGCTGTTGGCTTGGACCGTAAACCTGCTCCGAAAGCCGATAGCTGGCCTGTTGCAAATCCGACATCGCCCGCCGGATGCGCTCTATATCGTCGCCTTTGATCGCCTCGCGCACGGCCTTGATCTTATCCTCGATAGCCTGGCGGTCACTGACATTCACCTTATCGCTCATGTCGCGCAAAGTCTTCTCCATCTGGTAGGCCAGGTTGTCAGCCTGGTTACGGGTCTCGACGAGTTCGCGCCGCCGCCGGTCCTCCTCGGCGTGTCGTTCGGCCTCGCGCACCATGCGCTCCACATCGGCCTTGTTCAGGTTAGTGGACGCGGTGATGGTGATCTGCTGCTGGCGGCCGGTAGCCTTGTCCTGAGCCGAGACGTTCAGAATGCCGTTGGCGTCGATGTCGAAGGATACCTCGATCTGCGGCATACCTCGCGGCGCGGGTGGGATACCCTCCAGCCGGAAGCGGCCCAGGGTCATGTTGTCGGCGGCCATTGGACGCTCGCCCTGAAGCACGTGGATGTCCACTGCCGTCTGACCATCCTCCGCCGTGGAGAAAATCTGGCTCTTGTGCACGGGGATGGTGGTGTTGCGCTCGATGATCGGGGTCATCACCCCGCCCAGCGTCTCCACGCCCAGGGTCAGGGGAGTCACGTCCAGCAGGAGCACATCCTTAACGTCTCCGGCCAGCACGCCAGCCTGGATAGCCGCTCCAACGGCCACCACCTCGTCCGGGTTGACGCCCTTGTGCGGCTCTTTGCCACCGGTGAGCTTGCGCACTAACTCCTGAATCATGGGCATGCGCGTCGCACCACCCACCAGCACCACTTCGTCAATGTCACTGGCGCTGAGTTTGGCGTCGGCCAGAGCCTGCTTGAAAGGCCCCACACAACGCTCCACTAAGTCCTCGGTGAGCTGCTCCAGTTTGGCCCGTGTTAGCTTCATCTGCAGGTGCTTGGGGCCGGATGCGTCTGCCGTGATAAACGGCAGGTTGATTTCCGTCTCCATCACGCTGGAAAGCTCGATCTTGGCCTTCTCCGCCGCCTCTTTCAGACGTTGCAAGGCCATGCGGTCCTGCCGCAGGTCAATCCCCTGGTCTTTCTTGAACTCATCGGCAATGTAGTCTATGATGCGCTGGTCCCAGTCGTCGCCGCCCAGGTGCGTATCGCCGCTGGTGGCTTTGACTTCTACCACACCATCGCCAACCTCCAGCACCGAGACGTCGAACGTACCGCCGCCCAGGTCGAAGACCAGAATGGTCTCCAGGCTTTTCTTGTCCAACCCATAGGCCAGCGATGCAGCCGTGGGCTCGTTGATGATGCGCAACACCTCCAGCCCGGCGATCTGTCCGGCGTCCTTGGTGGCCTGGCGCTGGGAGTCGTTGAAGTAGGCCGGCACGGTGATGACCGCTTTGGTCACCGGCTCGCCCAGGTATGCCTCGGCATCGCGCTTAAGCTTCTG
>QMOE01000449.1 GCA_003648125.1 Chloroflexota bacterium | reverse complement strand
TAGCAGGCGTCCCCGCCCGCATGCGGCCAAGATGGCCGCGCTCCATAGCAGGCGTCCCTGCCCGCATGCGGCCAAGATGGCCGCGCTCCATAGCAGGCGTCCCCGCCCGCATGCGGCCAAGATGGCCGCGCTCCAATGACCGCGTTCCACGGCGCGCAAGAAAATGACGGACACCCGAGGAATTCTGTTCGCGCTGGCCGAGTTTGGCTATTGGGGAAATAAAGCTATAATTCACCCCGTATGCCTAAAACCACAAAAAAGTACCCCTCGCCCTGGAAACACAATCTAGCCGTCATCTGGTTTGCCGAACTGGTAGCCATCGCCGGATTTACCGTCATTATGCCCATTCTACCGCTCTACGTGCGCCAGTTGGGCGTGCAGGGCGAGCAGGAGGTCAGAATTTGGTCAGGGATCGTCTTCTCCGCACACGCGGTCACGATGGCCGTCTCCGCTCCCATCTGGGGAGCGCTCAGCGACCGGTATGGGCGCAAAGTGATGGTCGAGAGAGCCATGTTCAGCGGAGCCTTGCTGATCGCCTCAATGGGCTTTGCCCAGAGCGTGGAGCAACTGGTGATCCTGCGCTTGATGACGGGCGCACTCACGGGCACGGTCACTGCGGCGACTGCGCTCGTCGCCACGAGCGCCCCCCGCGAACGCGCCGGCTACGCCCTGGGCCTGCTCCAGATGGCTATCTACATCGGAGCCTCAGTGGGACCGCTGATGGGAGGGCTGGTGGCCGATAGGTTCGGCTTCCGGGCAACTTTCCTGGTCACAGGCGCGCTGCTGCTCCTGGCCGCGCTGGGGGTGATGCTCTTCATCAAGGAAGATTTTGAACCCATCCCGCCGCCGCTGAATGAGCAAGCTACAACCATCACGATCAGGCCGACGCTGCGCCGCCGGGCGTGGAACCGGCTGTCGCCGGTGCTGAGTTCGCCAGCGTTGCGCGGAGTGATGGGAATCCGCCTGCTGATGCGGTTGGGCGCTCGCTTGCTGGGGCCGGTGCTGCCGCTCTTTATCGAGTCCATCGTCCCGGCCGGCGCCCGCGTGGCCTCCATCACGGGCGTGATTAGCGGAATCAGCGCGGCGGCTGGCGCGGCGGGAGCCATCGGCATGGGAAGGCTGGGCGACCGGGTGGGCTACCGCAGCATCCTGGTGATCTGTGCGCTAGTTTCGACCGTATGCTACATCCCTCAGTACTTTATCAGCCATACCACCGCTTTACTGCTCCTGCAAGCGGGGACAGGGCTGGCGATGGGGGGCATTCTGGCCTCGCTCAGCGCCTCCCTGGCCCGGCTGGCCCCTGAGGGACAAGAAGGAATCGTCTATGGGGTGGATGCCAGCGTGGTGTCAGTCGCCAACAGCATCGGCCCAATGGTGGGGAGCGCGCTGGCGGCCTGGATGGGGCTGCGCGTGCCGTTTCTGCTGGCGGCCGGTATCTTTGCCGTGGCCGGAGTCACTGCTGCCCGGACGTTGCAACGGCGATAAACTACTATTTTCAAGCAGTCTGTGGTAGAATAATGCTGTCCGATCACATCCAGTGGAGGAACTATATGAGTAAAAATTTCCCCGGAAAAGGCAAAGTGGCCGTCCTGAGAACCAGGCCAGAGACGGTGCTGGAGGACTATGCCCGGCTGATGGAACTGGCAGGCGTGCGCGAGAGCCTGCCCCAGGATAAAGAGACCATCCTAAAAATCAACATCTCCTGGCAAACCTGGTATCCGGCCTGCTCGACTGCCCCCTGGCAACTGGAGGGAGTAATCCGGGCATTGCAGAACGCCGGCTACGAGAACCTGATCGCCGGCCACAACGACACTGTCGTCGTGGACGCCTACGTGGGCGAAAAGAACAACAAGCACAAGTACGTCACCGATAAATACGGCCTGCGCAACGTCCACCTCTACGAGCCGCAATATAACTGGGTGCGCTACGAGCCGAAACAACCCTTCCTGGTGCTGGACAAGGTCTATCCAGAGGGGGTCTACATCCCAGAAATCTTGATTGGGCGCAACATCATCCAATTGCCGACGGTGAAAACCCACGTCTTTACCACCATTACCGGCTCGATGAAAAACGCTTTCGGCGGGCTGCTGGGACAAAAACGGCATTGGACTCATTCAGTCATCCACGAGACCGTGGTGGACCTGTTGGCGATCCAGCAGGACATCCACCCCGGCCTCTTTGCCGTGATGGACGGTACTTTTGCCGGCGACGGCCCCGGCCCGCGCGCGATGCGCCCCCACGAGAAGGACATCATCCTGGCCTCCGCCGACCAGGTGGCGATTGACGCTATGTCGGCCAAGATGCAGGGCTTTGACCCGCTCTCGCTGCCCTTTATCCGTCTGGCCCACGAGATGGGGCTGGGCGTGGGCGACCCCGACCAAATCGAGATCGTGGGCGAGGACCCCGATTGGGTAATGTCACAAAATTGGCACTTTACCCAGGAAGATACATTCGCCAGCCGGGGGCAAAAGCTGATCTATCACGGCTGGCTGCACCCCTTGGAGCCGCTGCTGCTGCGCACCCCGCTGGTTCCCTGGTCATACTTTGCCAGCAACTTTTACCACAACGTCTACTGGTACCCTTTTGTGGGACGGCAACGAGTGGAAGCGGCATTGCAGACCAAATGGGGCCGCATGTTCAGCGAGTACGGCGCCGACGCCGGGTTGCGCGGCGCGGTGATGCCGGGGATGGAGCCCAAAACCGTTGTTACCGCCGCTGCTGGGCTGGGTGTCTTGGCTGCGGCCCTCGGCGCGGGGGCCTGGCTGCTCTTGCGTCGCCAAAAGGAAACGTAGCACATCGTGGGCATCAAATTTGAATGGGATCCAAACAAAGCAACTCGGAACATCCGGAAGCATAAAGTCTCGTTTGAAGAAGCCGCTACGGTGTTCCGTGATACGCTGAGTATAACAGCCCTCGACCCTGACCATTCGGTGGATGAAGACCGTTATATCACTATCGGGTTGTCGAGTCGGATGAGGGTACTAATGATTGCACATACCGACCAAGGCAATCACATTCGTATCATTAGCGCTCGGGCGTTGACCCGCAGGGAGAGAAAGCAATATGAAGAGAGAGGCTGGGAATAAAGACGAACTGCGCCCCGAATATGACTTGACACAATTACTCAAAGAAGGAGTGCCGGGTAAATACGCGCAGCGGTACGAGGAGGGCATAAACCTGGTGTTATTAGCACCGGATGTGGCAAGCGCCTTTCCGAATGAAGAAGCAGTGAATGAGGCTTTGCGGGCCGTGATACGGCTTGCCAACATCCCGACAGTCAGAGCGCAAACCTGGTCGCAGAGGAGACGATAAATGATAGAACACAACGAATTAGGCACGCTCTTCGGTGGCCTGCGGGCCTCTATCACCATCGC
>QMOE01000448.1 GCA_003648125.1 Chloroflexota bacterium | reverse complement strand
GCTCGCAAAATTACCCGAACTCGTAAATGATTTGGGTGTGTTTCAAATGAGTTGGGTAGGCGCGCTTTCCATAGCGCGCGGTATGGAAAGCGCGCCTACCCAAATCATTTATGACACACACCCCTCATACCGTAACTAGCCCGTAACCCTGTCGTAACGCCATTCCCCTCCAAGCACAGTACAATAAAGACAAGCGAGAACAATCGTAACTGCTCAGGTACCCGGCACTTGCAAGTGCTGGGCATATTGAAAACTTGCAGGCTATACCTGAGCAGTTACAAACAATCAAAGTAACCATGCTCCTGACCTGAGAATAGAGAGACAATGTCAACTACAGAGATGCTATGGAAAGGGATGAGAGCAACCCGCGCCGGGCGAAAAGAAGAGGCACGGGCTGCTTTTCAATCCGCGTTGCGCGATGATCCAACCAACGAAACCGCGCTGGTATGGCTCGGCTATCTGGCCGATGCCCCCCGAGACAGCATCACCTACACCACCCAGGCGATGAAGGCTCACCCTCAGAACCCGCGCACTTGTACAGCACTGCAATGGGCCTGGCAACGCGCGCCCGTCTCACCTCCAAAAGCAAACCCCACTCTCCCCAGGCACTTGGCTCGACCCCACTGGGCAGCGTACCAGATTGGGTTGACTCTATTAGTGATGTGTCTGATGACGTCCGCGCTGATCGGCTGGACAATCAACCCGCAGATGCAGATGGCAGCTCCGGTAGCGGCGGCGGCCTTCACTCCCGGCATCGCCACCACGCCCACACCAACCGCCCTTCCCCTTCCTTCAACTACACCCACCGACCCGGCCCTCCCATCCATGACACCCATTCCCCATCTGATCCCATCAACGACTCCAACATCGGTCTCCATTCCCACACCAACGCCCCCTCCCCCGGACGCTTCATTCGTCATCCCCTCCCCCTTCCCCACGATGAACTCGGAGGCCATAGCCCTAGCCGCCGCCATAGTCTCATACACTCTCCCCATCCCCACCCCCGTGCCACCCGTGCCCGTAGCCGCGGACATCGTCAACATCGTCGCCCTGGGCAGCGACCAACGGGCGGATTGGTCCCAGTGGCATACTGACGTCGTGCAAGTCGTCTCCATCCAGCGTGACCGAGGAATTGTCTCCGTGATCTCTATCCCCCGCGATATATACCTCTACATCCCTGGCTTTTGGATGAGCCGGATCAACTTTGCCGATCTCTACGGGGAAACTTATGATTACGAGGGCGGAGGCCCAGCCCTGGTGCGCGACACTCTGCTCTATAACCTGGGTATCCGGGTGGACTATTACGCCCGCACCAATTTCGACGGCCTGATCAGCATCGTGGACACCATCGGCGGAGTAGAGGTTCCCGTTCACTGCCGCCTCAGCGACTATTGGCCCTACCCAGACGAGAACGGCGAGTACCCCATCCTGGCCCTGGAGCCGGGGATGCACCACTTTGACGGGGAGACCGCTCTGTGGTATGCTCGCTCACGGAAGACGACCAGCGTCTTTTCCCGCGAGCGCCGCCAGCAACAAGTCCTCCAGGGCATCTGGCACAAAGCGCGGGATGTAGGAATGCTCACGCAGGTGCCGGCCCTGTGGAGACAAGGACAGGACATGGTGGAGACCGACCTGGCGTTCACCAACATCTTGGACCTGGCCCAGGTAGCGCTCACGCTGGAGGATCAGAACGTGCGCTTTTACAACATCGGCCCGGATATGGTGACGCCGTGGACGACCCCCTACGGAGGAGCTGTCTTCCTCCCCCAGTGGGAAAACATCCAGCCCATGTTGGCGGAAGCGATGGCCCCAGCCCCAGAAGCGCGTATGGGGCGCACCTACATGCTGGTCGAGGTGTGGAACGGAACCACCGAGCCAGGCTGGGACGCACTGGCAGCAGACAGGTTGTACCGGGCCGGATTCCCGGCTGTGACCAGCGAGCCTGACCAGCATTACTACACCCACACCCAGTTGATTATCTTTGGAGATCGGATCAAGGGCACCGGAGCGGGATACCTGCAACAGATGTTCCAGATTTCAGACGACCAGGTGACTCGCCAGCCGAGGGGAGCATCTGAATACGGCTTTCGCTTGATCATCGGCGCAGATTATCAAACCTGCCCCTATCCTAATTGACGAACAGCACGACACGAGCTATTATGACCCAAGTCATCGCTATCAGCAATCAAAAAGGCGGAGTGGCCAAAACCACCACGTGCCTATCCCTGGGAGCATGCCTGGCCGAGATGGGACAGATCGTGCTGCTCATTGACCTGGACCCCCAGACCAATCTCACCCTCTCGATGGGATTAAAGCCAGATAAACTGCGCTACACGGTGGACGACGCCCTGCTGGGAGACACCTCGCTGGTGAGCGTCAGCCGCGAGAGTGAAACGTTCGGGCTGGATATCGTTCCCGCCAAACGCGGGCTGGCCGTACTCGATAAAATCCTCTACGGGCGACCGAACTATGAGTTCTACCTCAAGCGCGGGCTGGACGCTATGGGAGGGGATTTCTACGACTTTGTCCTGATCGACTGTCCACCCTCGTTCGGCACGCTGACCCTCAATGCTTTGACCGCAGCCGACCTGCTCATCATCCCCGTCCAATGCGAGTATTATGCCGTCCACTCGCTGCACCAGACAGTAAAACTGGCGACATTGGTGCGCGAGAGAACCAATCCCCGGCTGACCTATCGCGTGCTGGTGACGATGTACGACCGGCGCAACAGAATCTGCAATCTCATACTCGACCAAATGCAACAAGGAATGGAACAAACTCTCTTCAAGACCATTATTGAGATTGATACCAAGCTAAAAGAAAGCCCCGTGTTTGGTAAACCTATCACACTGTACGAGCCAAACACCCGGGGCGCTCAACAGTACCGCGCGCTCGCCAGGGAACTGGTTAACCATGCCAAATAACAAGGGGATCAAACTCCAACTTGAGGGGTTGTTTTCCGAGTTGAGCGCCCCTCCAATGATCCAGGAAAGCGCACTCACGCTCCC
The DNA here is from genome assembly GCA_003648125.1 of Chloroflexota bacterium. Next base: position 371 of record QMOE01000448.1, on the reverse strand, counting down.
GCAAGAGCCGACAGAGAACATCGCCGAGCGCCAGCAGATCGAAAAACAGCCGCTGGCCTTCCGCGCCCTGGTCGAGAATGCGACGGATGCCATCTCTATCAACGACCTGGAAGGCTACCAGATATACAGCAACCGCGCCTGCTACGAGAACTTTGGCTACGACTACGAACAACAGGAAATGAACGGCCTGCCATTAGTCAATCTCTGGCCCCCAGAAAACATTTCCACCCTCACAGAACAACTGCTCCCTCAAGCCCTGGTCGGTGGTTGGAGCGGAGAAGTGCGGCAAAAGCGCAAAGATGGCACCACATTCGACGCCCACCTGACCACATTCCCCGTGCTAGATGGTTCAGGTAAGCCTATCAGTATAG
>QMOE01000447.1 GCA_003648125.1 Chloroflexota bacterium | reverse complement strand
TCTTTCTCGAAAGCAAGGTGCTCTATCCGTTGAAATGCGCCGTGCCGCGGGATGAATCTCTCGTTCCATTCGGTGAGGCGGTCGTCCGGACGCAAGGGGAGGATGTTACGATAATCGCCTACTCGCGGATGGTTGTTGAGTCGCTCCGTGCGGCGAGGATGCTCGGCGAGAAGGGCATCGGGGCGGAGGTAATCGACTTGAGGACGCTCGTTCCGCTGGACGATGAAAAAATCATCGAGTCGGCGAAAAAGACAGGCAAGGTCGTGATAGTCGAGGAGGGAACGAAGACGGGCGGCGTTTCGGCGGAGATTGCCGCTCGCATTTTTGAAGCGGCTTACGATTATCTCGATGCGCCGATAAAGCGCGTAACTGCGCCCGATATTCCCGTGCCATGCTCGCCGGTGCTGGAGCGCGCTGCGTTGCCTGACGCTCGACGCATCGCCGCAGCCGCCGAGGAAATCGTGAATATGTGAAAGCACCTCACGCCTTCGCCATCGGGCGGGTGATGCCCAACTTTCTGATGCGATAGTAAAGCGTTCCGTAGGGTATGCCCAGCCGCCTTGCAGCCTCGGAGATGTTCCAGTCGGTTTGCTCGAGGGTTGTGAGGATTATTTCCTTCTCGATTTCCCTCGGCTTGTCGAGCGCGCCCGATTCGGTCGCCCTTGCGGAAGCGGTTTCGGCGGCTTCCGAAAGGCGGGGCAGACAATCGGTGGTGAGCACGGTCGAATCAGCCCTGATGACGGCGACCTCGATTACATTGCGCAGCTCGCGCACATTCCCGCGCCACGGGTGCGACTTCAGAACCGTCATTGCGTCGCGCGAGATTCCCTTTATCTCCTTGCCGTAGCTGCGGGCGAACTCGCGCGCGAAGTGCAACGCCAGCGGAACGATGTCATCCTTCCTCTCTCGCAGCGGGGGCACGCGCAGGTTCACCACATTCAGCCGATACAGCAGGTCTTCCCTGAATTTGCCCTCCTCAACGGCTCGGCGCAGGTCGCGGTTGGTGGCGGCGATGATGCGCACATCGGCGCTCAGCTCCTCCGTCCCGCCGACCCTTTCGAATGTCCCTTCCTCGATTGCCCGCAACAGTTTCGCCTGAACCTCCAGAGGAGTTTCGGCTATCTCATCGAGGAAGAGCGTGCCGCCATGGGCGAGCTCGAATCTGCCAATCTTGGTCTTGTCACCCGCGCCGGTGAAGGCGTTCGGCTCGTGACCGAACAACTCGCTCTCGAACAGCGTGGGCGGAATGTTGGGACAACTAACCACGATGAACGGCTTGTCCCGCCTATCGCTTCGACTGTGTATCGCTCTGGCGAGAAAGGTCTTCCCGGTGCCCGTCTCGCCCGTGAGCAGGATGGACGCCTTGCTGCGGGCGATTCTATGCGCCTCCGCTATCAGTTCCTGCATCGCCTTGCTCTCGGCGACGATGCCTTCCAAGTCGCCCTCTCGTTCCAACTCGCTCTTCAGGTAAATATTTTCGCTCTCTAACTTTTCCTTGAGGCGCGAAATCTCGATGTTGCGCGCCTTCAACGCTTCGTTCGCCTTCCTCAATTCGGTGATGAGAGCCGCGTTCGACAGGGCGACGCCGAGATTGTTCGCGACGGTGGAGATGATTTTTCTCTCGTCCGAGGAGAGCGAATCCCCCTCCGAAAGCCGCACCGCGAGGATGCCGGTCAACCTGTCCCTGAAGGAAATTGGAAAGGCTGCGGTTATGTTGATGTCCCTCAGCTCGACGGGCTTCGTTGCGGCGAATGCGCCCGTGCGCAGGTACTCGCGCAGCCGCGAAATCGTCTCGTCGTCGGGTTCGGTGATGCCGGAGTAAGATTCAAGGGTGCCATCCTTTGCGAGAAAGATGTCTATCCTTCCGCTCGACAACGCCGAAGAAAGGGCGCTTTGAACCCGCTTGCAGAGCGTCGGCACATCCGCAATCGCGACCATGTCGTTGCTGATTTCCGCCGCGGCTTCCCTTAATCTGGTTAACCTGCCGAAGAACTGCTTTATCAGGCGCTGCTCGATGAAGCGCTTGCCCGCCGGAATGAGCATGGCGAGGATACCGCCGGAAAGCATCGCTATCAGCACGAGACGGTAATCGGGTTCGATGTGCAACGCGCGTTTCAGTAGGCTGACGCCAAGCCAGCAGGGGATGGCGATGAGCAGCAGGATTAGGGAGTAACTCACCAGCTTCCTGAACGCCACATCTCCGTGGAGGAGACCGAAGCGGGTGAAGGCGACGCCGTGAGTGATTCCGAAGATTGCGCACAGAAAAATGAGCGCATGCCCCAGCCCTTGAAGCAAGGCGGAGTCGAGGTCTATCGCCGCCCAGCCCGCCCAGAGGCAGAAGACGAGGGTGTTCAAGGCGCTGCCGCACAGCATCCACTCGCTCTGACGCTGTTCGTTTGTGTTTCGCGGATGTCTCACGGCGAGATATGTCCTGATGCCGCAGATGGAGAGGTAGAACGGCACGAGGATGATATAGACTACGCCACAGATTTTCAGGAGCTTACCCGCGTGCTGCGCCTCGCCGTTGAATAGGTAGTATGTCAGAACTTCCATGAAGATGGCGAGCAGGATTACGGGCAGCCACCAGACGAGCGGCAGCCATTTTCTCTTTTCGAGCCATTTCAGCGGAGAGGGGAAGGCGGCGCAGAAATGCAGAGCCGACGCGGGCAGGAAGGCGAGATAGAGTATCCAGATTCTGAACAATGTGTGCGCATCGGCGATGAGGTTCCAGTTTACCGCCCCGACCAAAAAGCCCGCTGAGAGGCAGCAAAGCGGCAGGAAATGGGCGCTGCCCGCCGATTGTTGCTTGACGAAGACGATGGCGCCTATCAGCAGCAGGGACAGCGCCACTATCAGTGCTATGGTGCTTCGCGTTCTGTAAGGTGGGGGGAGTATTCGTATCTTCGAGCGGACTCGTTTGCCCTCGTGCACGAATGTCATGTCGGCGTCCTGCCCGATCTTGAGCTCCGCCGTGATTGCTGCGAGGTCAACTATGTCGCGCACGGGCTTGCCCGCAAGCTGGATGATTCTGTCGCCTCGGCGCACCTTCGCGCCGTCCATCTGCATCTCGGGAAATACCACCGAGACCTTCGGACTGGACAGGCAGTAGAAGCCGCGGAAGGCGTGCCGAACACCGTGCACATGAACGGCGAGGCAGAACACCGCCGTCGCCATCGGCAGCACGAGGGCGAGGCTCTTCTTCGATTTTTTTCCGCGTTCGTTCCGTTCCATTTGCAGACTCTCTCCGCGCCGGGATGTGCCACGAATTCTATATTAGTAGCACGCACGCGTCAAGAGATTTTCCGACCGGTTCTTCCCAAGGCGTGGTCGGATTTTTTGGTCGTATTCGCGTAGGAGGTATCTCCCGGAACTTCTCCGAGA
>QMOE01000446.1 GCA_003648125.1 Chloroflexota bacterium | reverse complement strand
GCAGGTTTCGCGGGCACCTGGTGGCGTATCTATCCGGGATGCGAGGTCTGCGAAACCTGCGCCAGCATCTGATGGAAATGGATTCGATGGAAGCGGTCATGGCCGCCGTAGACCAGGTACTATAACTGCCCTTCGAACTCGCGCGCTCCACTCGAGTAGCTTTGTAGGTCGTGCTTGCAGCACGACGACTCGCCCAGAATTCACGCTACAAGCGTGGCCTACACTCAATACGTTACACTCGCCCCGCTTATTTGCCATCCGCCACAAATCGGTGGTATAATTACATCGGTCGTGTCTAGTCCCTGCCAGGAGGCGAGCAATGGTCGAGGTAAAAGTAGATAGCATCCAGGTGAGCCTGATGTCGGAACATCGCGTGATTCTCCTCAAGGAGATAGACGCCAAACGGCTCTTGCCGATCTTTATCGGGCCTTACGAAGCGGAGGCCATCGCCATCCGGCTGCGCAACATTGAGCTGCCCCGCCCGCTAACTCACGATCTGCTCAACAACGTCATCGCCGAGATGGGAGGCAAACTCTCCCACATCACCGTGAACGCCCTGCGCAACGACACTTTTTACGCCTACATCACCGTAAAGTTGAACGGACAAGAACTGGAAATTGATTCGCGCCCCTCTGACGCTATCGCCCTGGCCGTGCGAGCCAACGTCCCCATATTTGTCGAGGACACTGTTATGGCGGAAGGCATAGTCCCCGAAGAGGATATCAGCGATGCGGACGATGCAGACCTTTCAGCCTTCCGGGACTTTGTTAACACCCTCGATCTGGACGATATGCCCCTACAATAGGAAAACGTATGGCCGTTCCTGACAAGATGATTCCCCACAACGTGGGGGCTGAGGAAGCCGTCCTCGGTTCCCTGCTCATTGACCCCGAAGCATTGTTCCGCGTCTCCCCCTTCCTCAAGGGGGAGGATTTCTACATCCAAAAGAACAGTTGGATTTACGACGCCACCCTCGCGCTCCACGAGCGGCGCGAGCCGATTGACTTTGTCACGCTGTGCGACGAACTGGAACGGCAGGGGCAACTGGAGGAGGCCGGCGGCACGGCCTACATCACCCAACTGATCAACGCCGTCCCCAGCGCCATCCACGTCGAATCATACGGCCGCATCGTCGAGCAGGCCGCTATCCGGCGCAGGCTGATCAGCGCGGCCAGTCAGATCGCGCAGCTGGCTTATCAGGAGACCGAGGAGATAGACCTGACGGTTGACCAGGCGGAGCAGGCGCTCTTTAGCGTCTCGCAGCGGCGCATCACCCGCGACCTGGCCCCCATCCAGGAAGTCATCCGCAGCTACTATGACCGCATCGAGTACCTCTACGCCCACCAGGGGGAACCGCTGGGCGTGCCCACCGGTTACACAGACATAGACCGGCTGCTGGGCGGCTTCCAACGCTCCGACTTTGTCATCATTGCCGCCCGGCCCTCGGTCGGCAAGACCTCGCTGTGCCTTTCGGTCGCCCGCAACGCCGCCCGGCACGGGCAGCGCGTCGCCATCTTTAGCCTGGAGATGTCGTCGGAGCAGGTCGTGCAGCGCATCATCTCCGCCGAGACCGGGATTGATACCCAACGGCTGCGGCTGGGTAAACTGCGGGATGACGAATGGCCGCTCTTTGTCCAGGCCACCGGCAAGCTGGCCGACCTGCCTGTCTTTATTGACGATACCCCTTCCATCTCGGTGCTGCAATTACGCACCAAGGCCCGCCGCCTCCACGCCGAGCACGGACTCGATCTCGTCCTGGTGGACTATTTGCAGTTGATGACGGGGAACGTCCGCTCCGAGAACCGCGTCCAGGAAGTCTCTTACATCTCCCGCTCGCTCAAGGCGCTGGCGCGCGAGTTGGACCTGCCGGTGGTGGCCGCCTCGCAGCTCTCCCGCGCCGTGGAGCAGCGCACCGATAAAAGGCCGATACTGGCGGATTTACGCGAAAGCGGATCTTTGGAACAGGACGCGGACGTGGTGATGTTCATCTACCGCGATGAGTTGTACCATCCCGACACCGAAAGGCAAAACATCGCCGACATCATCGTCTCCAAGCACCGCAACGGCCCCACCGGCACGGTGCAACTATTTTTCCGCAAGCGGCTGGCCCAATTCCTCGACGCCGAGACGCGCCAGCAGCCGGTCGAGTTTGCGTGATGGCAGGACGCCACAAGTGAAAACCGCAGAATTCGATTACACCCTGCCACCCGAACTGATCGCTCAGACCCCCATTGAGCCGCGCGACGGGTCCCGCTTGATGGTGGTGGAGCGAAGCAGCGGATCTATCTCCCATCATCACTTTCACGATCTGCCCGAGTTCCTGCGTCCAGGCGACCTGCTGGTGCACAACGAGAGCCGAGTCATCCCGGCCCGGCTCTTTGGACGCAAGCCGACCGGCGGTAAAGTGGAGATTTTGCTGCTACGGCAACGGGCCGCCGATACGTGGGAAACGTTGGTCGGAGGAAAGCGTGTCCGGGTGGGATTGCGCTTGCGCCTGCTCGATGGCCCCGCCGGACAACTCACCGGCGCGGAGGCCGAGGTGATCGAAGCAGGGGAGCGCGGGATGCGGGTGCTGGCCTTCAACAGGCCGGTGCTGCCGCTGGCGGAGCAGATGGGCGTCACGCCACTGCCGCCCTACATCCACACGCCCCTGGCAAACACTGAGCGCTACCAGACGGTCTACGCGCACGCGCCCGGCTCGGCGGCGGCCCCCACCGCAGGCCTACACTTTACGCCCGCGCTGTTCCGCCGCCTGCGGGAGATGGGCGTCCAATCCGCCTTTGTCACTCTGCACATCGGGCTGGACACCTTCCGTCCGGTGAATGAGGAACGCATCGAAGAGCACCACATGCACACCGAGTACTGCTCGCTCACGCCGGACGTGGCGCGAGAGATAAATCTGGCAAAGTCGGAGGGGCGGCGCATAGTCGCGGTGGGCACGACGAGCGTGCGCGTGCTGGAAAGCGCGGCGGACGAATCTCGAACCGTGCAGCCGTTCGAGGGGCCTACGGACCTCTTTATCTATCCCGGCTACGAGTACCGCGCCGTGGACGCGCTGATCACCAACTTTCACCTGCCTCGCTCGACGCTGCTGCTGCTGGTGGCGGCGTTCGCGGGCAAAGAGTTACTCGACCGGGCTTACGCCGAGGCGATTCGGGAACAGTATCGCTTTTACAGTTTCGGCGACGCGATGTTGATCTTGTGATTTGGTGATGTTAGATTTTCTCTACCGGACACTTTTTCAAAGAAGCCAAATTCGGTTACACAGAGAGCGCAGAGAAGGCACAGAGGTATCTTTTCAATATTCCGGGGCGTTTGCGCGCTGTAGCCGCGATTGGAAATCGCGCTGACTGTAGGGCAGGTTTCCAAACCTGCCTTTCTGT
>QMOE01000445.1 GCA_003648125.1 Chloroflexota bacterium | reverse complement strand
TGAACGAGCCCACCTACATCGCCACCACCATCTATGCGATGGGGCAATTCGGCGTGCGGGTCATCCCTGCCGAGGATTACCAATCCTTCACCATCCCCGCCGGGCAGACTTTCCGCCCCATCACCTTCGAGGTACCGGGCGACTTCGCACTGGCCGCCTACGGGCTGGCAGTGGCGGCGCTGACCGGTTCACGTTTGACCTATACTAACCTGGACATCAATTCCATCCAGGCCGAAAAAGGGTTCATCACCTTTTTGCAGGAGATGGGAGCCGACCTGACGATTGACGCCGAGGCCAAGACGGTGACCATCCAGGGCGGAAAGCGGCTCAAGGGCATCGAATGGGATGGCAACGACACTCCGGACATGGTGCCCCTTATGTCGGTCTTGTGCGCGCTGGCCGAGGGAAAGAGCCGCATCTACAACGTGGAGCAGGTGCGGTATAAAGAGAGCAACCGCGTCACCGAGATGTTGCAGTTGAACAAGATGGGCGCCCGGGTGAGTGAGCTCCGCGATGGCCTGGCTTTCGAGGGCGTGGAAAAGCTGCACGGGGCGCGCATGATTTCGCAACACGATCACCGGCTGGCGATGGCCTGGGTGGTGGCCGGGCTGATGGCCGAGGGCGAGACTTACGTCACCGAAGCAGAGGTGGCTGCCATCTCGTACCCGGACTTCCTGAAAGACATGAAACGTCTGGGAATGGACATTCAGGTAGTCGAAAGGGTAGGAGAATGAAAGCCGCCGTTCTGTATGCCCCCAGAGAGATACGATTTGAGGAAGTACCCGACCCCACCCCCGGTCCCGGCGAAGTTCTCATCCGGGTGCGCGCCTGTGGAGTGTGCGGCTCCGATCTGCACATCTACACCGGCGACCGGGAAGTGGGTTACCCTCGCATCCTGGGCCACGAGTTTGCCGGGGAAGTGGTGGCGGTAGGCGAGGGGGTAAGCGGCATCGCGCCCGGCGAGCGGGTGACCGCCGAGCCCAACTTTTCCTGCGGGCATTGCTACTACTGTCGCGCCGGGCTGCCCAACCTATGCCTGAAGCGTGTGGGATTGGCCATCCACCTGGACGGCTCCTTCGCCGAACTGGTCAAAGTGCCGGCTGCCTTCGTCTGGAAGCTGCCGGAGGGGGTGAGCTACCGCCAGGGGGCGATGGTGGAGCCTTTGATGGTGGCCTGGCACGCCGTGCGCCGGGGTGGGGTGAGCATTGGCGACCGGGTGGCCGTGCTGGGCTGCGGGGCCATCGGCCTGCTGGTGACGATGGTGGCCGCTGCGGCAGGGGCGCGGGTATACACGGTGGACATCGTGCCCCACAAGCTGACCCTGGCCCGCCAACTGGGCGCGTTTGCCGCTTTCAACGGGCGGGAAGTGGACGCGGTGGAGGAGATCCGCCGCGCCACCGATGGCCTGGGCGCGGACGTTGTGTTCGAGACGGCGGGCGTGGCGACGACGGTGGAGCAGGCTTTGGAGGCCGTGCGCCAGGCCGGGCGAGTGGTGCTGGTGGGGCTTTCCACCCAACCGGCGCGCCTGGTACCCATGTCCGTGGCCCGCCGCGAGGTGCAGATCATCGGCTCGTTCACCTACTATGCCGATGAGTTCGCCATCGGCATCCGGCTTATCGCATCCGGCCGCCTGGATGTAGAATCCCTGATTGGCTTCACCACCGACCTGGCCGGCACCGCCGAGGCCTTCCGGCGCGTGGAGGCAGGCGAGGTGGTGAAAGCGATGGTAGAGATGTGAGCACCCTGATCGAGCATCTGGCCGACTACGCGCACGGCCTGTCTTACGCCCGCCTGCCCCCAGAGGTGATCCATCAGGCCAAGCGTTGCGTCCTCGACCTGACCGGTTGCGCGCTGGGGGCCTGTGGCCTGGGCGCAGGGCGGGCCATCGTGGAGTACGTGCTGGGGCTGAACGGTTGCCCCCAGGCCACGATTTGGGGGTACGGCGGGAAAGCGCCCATCGCCCAGGTAGCCCTGGTCAACGGCACCGTCGCCCATCACCTGGAGTTGGACGACGGGCAACTGGCCTCCAACCTGCACGCCGGGATCACCACCATCCCCGCTGCCCTGGCCGTGGCCGAGCTGACAGGGGCCACGGGCCGGGAGTTGATCACCGCAACGGTAGCGGGTTACGAGGTGGCCGGCGCGATAGGGCGGATGGTCGTCAGCGGAGAGGGCCGCCACAAGCTGCACGGCCCGGGATTGATGGGCGCGTTGGGTGCGGCGACGGCGGCCGGCAAGCTGCTGGGTCTGAGCGCCGCCGAACTGGCCAATGCGATCTCGTTGGCCGGCAGCCTGCTGCCCATCTCGCCCTACGAGGCCGCTCTGCGCGGCGCGACGGTGAAAGACCTCTACGGCGGCTGGCCCAACCTGCTGGGTGTGATGGCCGCCGAACTGGCCCGGCGCGGCATGGGCGGCCCGCGCACGCTGGTGGAGGGAACGCGCGGCATCGGGCAATGTCTGCTGGACCGCCCTTTCGCCACGGCGGAGGGCGAGGCGGTACTCGCCGAACTGGGCACGCGCTACGAGATCCTGCACACTTATTTCAAGCCCTACGCCTCCTGCCGCGCGCCGCATCCGGCCCTCAGCGTCCTGGAGGAGTTACAGCGGGAGCACGCCATCATTGCAGACGAGATCGAATCTGTGAAGGTGGAGACCTACCCCTACGCCGTAGCTCTGAGCCAGGAGAGCGACGACGACAGCGAGATCTCGGCGCGTTGGGACATTCCCTACAACGTGGCAGCCCTGCTCCTGTGGGGCGCGGTTGGGCCGGAGCATTTCGACGCCACCCATCGGGACGACGCCCGCCTGCGTGCGCTGATGGCCCGGGTGAGAGTGCGGGTCGGCGAGGAGTTTGCCAACCCGGTAGTGCGCGGGGCGCGGGTGGTGGTGCGGATGCACGATGGCCGCTGCCTGGAGAGTAGCTGCCAAATCGCCCGCTGGGATGAAGCCGATCCACCCTCCGACCACGATCTGGAGGATAAATTCAAAGCCCTGACCGCCCGCTGTTTGCCGGAGGCCAGGATACAGTCGTTAATGGAACTAATCTGGACGTTGGAGGAATGCCAGAATGCTGGCGGCCTGGCGCGGGCACTTGTGTGCCCGCGCCACGTAACCGGAGGCTGAATCAGTGAGATGACACTATACGATATTTCGCTGCCGGTGTACCCAGGGATGGTGGTCTGGCCTGGGGATCCACCGGTGATACTGGAACGGTTCCAGAAGATAGAGGATGGGGCGAGGTGCAACGTCTCGCGGCTGGAAGCGGGCACGCACATCGGTACCCACGTGGATGCACCGTTCCATTTCCTCGCCAATGGGCCGGCAGTCGAGCAGTTGTCACTGGAAGCGCTTATTGGACCTGCTGAAGTAGTAGTGTTCCCTGA
>QMOE01000444.1 GCA_003648125.1 Chloroflexota bacterium | reverse complement strand
CGCAGGTCCTTCCAGTGAGTGATCCAGGTTATCTCGCACGTTTCCCAGTCTATCTTGTGGGTGTCTGACCATACGCGCGGGGCATTGGGAATCGTGGGGGATGTCGCGTCAACGCGCGTGCCATTGCTGACCAGGTGCGCCTGTGTGCCGGCGGAAGCCGACGTCAGTTTATACTCGTAGTGACGGTTGTAGCCGCCAGCGGGCACGGATGCTGCCACAGCCCCGCGTGATTGCCCCCAGCCGGCCGCGGCCTGGAAGCCGGTCGGGGCGTCATAGTCGTCGGTGGGATCGTCCACGCGGATGCCGTTGACGTGCACGCGAAAGCCGATGTCGCGCAAGCCCGGCTCCAGGTCGGGATGGTACATGTCAGTGGGCACCTGGGCGGCGTCCCCCTCGGCGTAGACCCAGATCTCGATATAGTCGCGGTCGTAGACGTCCTCGCCGGAGTCGTAGGCGCCGTTAAAGTTGACCTCAAAGTCGTCGTAGGCCAGGTAGGTGTTGGTGGCGTAAATGTCCTCACCGGGGTCGTATTGGCCGTTGAGGTCAACTTCGCCGTCGTCGTAGCCAAAGTGGTGAGCGCCGTGTGTCAGACGAATGCCGCTATCACCGCTGGACATATTACCGCGCACGAGCACGCGGTCCACGCCGTCGGTAAAGAGGGTATCGCCGTCGTCGTCTATCCACAGCCCGTCGCCGCTGCTCCAGAACCAGTTATCGTCGTCGTACACGTCGTACCAAAAGACGTGGTCCGTGAGGGCAAAGGGGGTCTGGCCACAGCGGGCGGTGTTTTCACTGCCCGGGCCATCGGTGGTGTCGCCGTCACCGTCCACCAGTGCGACCTGGAGCAGTTTGCCGGTCTCGCCGCCGGTCATGGTACCGCGCACGAGCACACTGTCGCTGGCGCCAAAGACGCCGTTGCTATCGGTGTCAACCCACAGCCCATCGCCCTCGTTCCAATCGCCATTGGTGTCGGCGTCCCAGTGGTAGACCTGGTCGTCGGCCTGGAACCAGGTGTTGCCGTCAATGCGGGTCAGGTCTTCGTCACCCCGGCCATCGGTGGTGTCGCCATCGCCGTCAACCAGCCAGGACCAGCGGTCGTCGAAATAGTTCCAGTCATAGATCTCGTCGCCGTCGAGCGTGCTAATGTCCTCGCCGATGTCCCATTGGCCGTTGCCGTTTTCGTCGTTGTAGGTAAAGTTGTAGGTTGGCGTCAGGCCGTCGCTGTTGAGTTCGCGGCCAACGTCGCCGTCGTTGAGGACCCCGGTGCTGATGAGCACGAGATCAGCGCCAGTGTCGTAGACGCCGTTGCCGTCCATGTCGAGCCACAGGGAGTCGCCCGTCGCCCAGGTATCGCTGATCCAGCCGGTGGATTTCCAGTAGACATCGTCGGCGGTGGTGAACCAGCGGCCAAAGATCTGTACGTTCAGCGTGCTGCTGATGGCGTTGGTAAAGGGTTGAAAGCCAATTGCCTCTTGCGTGCCGGCGACGGTGTTGGTGATGCCATCGTCAATCCACACCGATTCGGTGTCCACGATGAAATCGTTGTGCATAAAGACGGTGTCGGTGGTGTTGGCAATGTAGATGTGAGCAAGTACCTGGCCAGAGCCGGGATAGAGCGGGTCGTAGACGATGCGTTGCATGGCGCCTCGGAACTCGCTCTCGCTATCCACCAGGTAAATGTCCTCGCCGTCATCATACTGGTTGTTGTCGTTGATCTCGGCGTCATTGTAGGCGATGGCGGTCTCGCCGGCCAGCGCATCCACCCGGGCGCCGGCGCCGAGCACGGGTGCACCAACGATGACGGCGTCACCTACATCATAGTTGTCATCGCCGTCGTCGAGCCAGTAGGCGTCGCCCGCGTCGGCCTGGCCACTGCCGTTGGTGTCCTGGTAGCAGACGTTGTCGGCGGCGTCGAACTTTTTCTGCTCGACGAATTTGGTGGGGTGGGCACTGCCGGCACCGGCCGTGTCGGTGCCGTCGCCGTCTATGAGAGCGCCGGTAAAGACGCCATCAATGACGATGGGATCGGTGAGCGAGTACGCGGCGGCAGAGGCATCCTTCTTGATTATTACGCTGCCGGCATCAGCGTTCAGTGGTTGTGTATGCCTCACCGTCATTGGCGCGGTCAGTGCGGCGGTACGGGGAAGGCTCGTTGTGTCGGCCGCGCCTGGTGCAGCCCCGGCTACGCTCATCAACAGAATGGATAGAATGACCAGGGCCAGGGAACAAGGAACAAGTGTACGTTTGACTTTCATCGGATAACCCTCCTTTCGTGAAATAGAATGGATTAGGGCACACCACGCTGCGCCCCCACAAGCCCGCCCGCATCAGGAACCAATTTACCTGATGCAAGTTTAGTGTATCATATCGCTGTTCGAAAGTCAAGGATTTCACGCTCGCGCTCGTCCCGATTACGCCAATCCCGCCAGCCTCAACCCCTCCTCCAGCAACGGCTGCACCTTACTCTCGTCCGTCGTCTCGCAGTAGACGCGGATGATGGGCTCGGTGCCGGAGAAGCGGATCAGTAGCCACCCGCCGTCCTCCAACACGTACTTGTAGCCGTCGAGGGTCACGACGTCGGTCACGCGCACGCCCGCCAGCGTCTCGGGCCGGGCCGCGTCCAGCCGGGCCTGAGCCTCCGGTCGCTTCTCCGGGGGGAAGCGGGTATCTATGCGATCGTAATAGTACGACGCGCCCAGTTTCTCGTACAGACAGGTCAATAGTTGCGAGGGGGTCTTTCCCGTCTGCACCATCAGGTCGAGAAAGTAGAGGTTGCCCAGGATGCCGTCCCGCTCCGGGACGCTGCCCCGGAAGGCATAACCGCCGCTCTCCTCCCCGCCGATCATCGCGTCCGTCTCCAGCACCTTGGGGCCCACGTACTTGAAGCCCACTCCGGTCTGGTAAACCGGCACGCCGTATATCTCTCCCAGTTTCTCCAGCATCGAGGTGGTGGAGATGGTTTTGACGATGGCTCCGCGCTCGCCACGCACTTCCAGGTAGTAGTAGGCCAGGAGCGCGTAGACTTGCAGTTGGTTGACAAAGACGCCGTTCTCGTCGCCGATGCCCATGCGGTCGGCGTCGCCATCCATGATCAGGCACACGTCGGCGCCCAGTTCGACCGTCTTTTGCAGCGCCACGTCCACGTTGGGCGGGATCGGCTCGGGCCGCTTCATCTCCGGGAAGAGCGGATGGCGCACGTTGTGGATCTCGGTCACCTGCGTCTTGCTACCGCCGAGGATGCGCGGGAACCAGCCGATGCCGTTGCCCCACATCGGCTCGACCAGGATATGGAGACCGGCTTCCTTGATCGGTTCGACATCTACCAACTTGCCAATGTGGGCCAGGTAGGCCGGCGCCGGGTCCCAGACCACTATCTGTCCCTGCGCCT
>QMOE01000443.1 GCA_003648125.1 Chloroflexota bacterium | reverse complement strand
GGGGAAGCGGCGCTGCGAGTCGGTCAACTCGTCGGTGGTGTGCAAAAAGAAGGCGTACTCGGCCTCGGCCGCGCCGCCACCGACCAGGGTGAGCAGGCTGAACTTCATCCGGCTGTCCACTTGGGGAAAGAGTTTGCGCCGGTTCTCAAAATCATAGAGGGAAACCAATTGCCCGCGCTCCACCACATCGGCAAAGAACTCGCGGTAGGTGTAGTCGGTGGCGATGCCGGTGGGCACAACCAGGCCCGCCCGCCCGTCGGGGGCAACGACCTGCCGCGCCAGCCCGGCAAAGACGGCGTAGGTGTTGATGTCGCCACCGGAAGTCAGCGGGAAGCGGCCTGAAGCGCGCAAAAAGTGGCTGGCGGCCTCGCTCTCGCGCAGGGCGTCGGTGTAGGCGGCGTGCAGGGGCGGGTTGCTCTGGGGCAGCTGCTTGATCAGCTTGCGCCGGGCGGCGGCGGTGCGGGCATTGGCAATGTCGGCGTCCTTGCCCGCAAAGAATTCTTTCTCTTGCAACTTGATGCGCTCCCAGGGCGGGTTGCCCAGCACCACGTCAAAGCCGCTGCCCGAGCTTCCCGAAGGCTCTGAGCTTTCGGGAAGCTGGAACATATCGGGGAACTCTAAATGCCAGTGGAAGAAGCGGTACTGCTCGGCCAGGGTCTCGATCTGGGCCAACGCTTCCGGCGGCAGCGCCCCCGGCCCCTCGGCGCGCAGCCGGATGAACTCGGCGTGGGTGGGATAGAAACCAGGTTTTTCTGAAAAACCTGGTTTCTCCAGCCTGGTCAACGGCCAGAAGAAAGCGGCGGTCCAAAAGTCGGCCTCTAGCTTTCTCCTCCGATAGTCGTCGGCCGTGAGATATTCGGCGTAGCGCTCGCGCGCCGCCTGGGGCTGCTCCTCGGCCAGGCCGGCGATGGTGACGTATTCCCTGTGTACCGCGCCGTCCGGCTCGTAGAGCGTCACCTGGAAGAGGCGGCCCTGCACCGCGCCTGCCTCCCACTCTTTCAACTCGCGCCGGTTGCGTGCCCGTACCACCTTAGCAGCCGCCTTGTCGTCGCCGCTGACGGGCTTGAAGGCGTCAGTGGGGATGCCGATCTCCATCAACTCGGGCGCCGCCCCGATGAGCGAGTTGCCGCATTTGATGTGGTGGTCCAGGAAACTGAGCGGCGCGTCCTGCACGCTGGCGTTGATCCACAGGCTGACCTTGCACAGTTCCACCGCCATCGGGTTGAGGTCTACGGCATAGATGCAACGGGCCAGCACGTCTCGCCGGGCGGCCTGGACTTGTGCCTCGGTGGGATACTCGTCGCCGCTGCGCACGCGGGCCAGCTCGGCCCCCAGCGCGTCGTTCGCCTTGACCAAAAAGTGGCCGCTGCCTGCCGCCGGGTCGCAGACTTTGAGCGATAGGAGAGCGGCCTCGCCCGTGGCGCGCTGCTCGCCGGTCAGGCCCGCATAATCGGTCAGCAGATTAGACCCTAAAGGTTTCGGAAAACCTTTAGGGTCTTTAACGGGCAGTCCCGCCGTTGCCAAACGATCCCGCATCACGGGTAGGAGCGCGCTCTTGATCAGCTCGTTCACCAGCGAGGGGTGGGTGTAGTAGGAGCCGGTGGTCTTGCGCTCCGAGCCGCGCGGGTCGAGGAAGAAGCGGCGTCCCGAGCCTGTCGAAGGGGCGTTCGGCCCGGTCGTGATGCGTGGGGTATAGTCGAGCAGGCTCTCGTAGATGGAGCCGATTTCCTCGACGCCCAGGTCGGCGTAGGAGATGCGTTGCAGCACTCCCTCGCGCTCGATGAGGGTCAAGGCGCGGACGGCGCGGAGCAGGTCGCTGTTACGCACCGCTCGCCCGTTCAAGAGCGGCGTCTGGTCCGCGTCAAAGAGCATCCCATCGTAGCCAAAGACGTTCAGATCCTCCACTCCCTCACGCACCATGCGGAATGTGACCTTGAGGCCCTCCCACAGGTCGGCAAAATCATCCTCGCGGGGAATGTCGCCCTCGGCGCGTCCGCGCAGTTGGGCGATGGAGTAGGTCTGGGCGTAGAGAGAGTCGCGGCCGGGCATCATGCCGCGCTGCTCGGCAAAGAGGAGGAACAGGATGCGGTAGATGACGTGCAATATCTCGCCATAGTACTGCTTGCAGAGCGTTTCATCCTGCTGCAAGCGCCGGATCAAATCGCCGTCGAGGAAACCGTTGCCCAGCGTCTCGATGGCCTGCCGCACCTGCCCTCGCAAGTCCTCGCCCACCTTGATGCCGGTGGCGATAGAATCTTTGTAGAATTGTTCGAGGGAACACCAGACCTCCGAGGTCTCTGAGACCTCGGAGGTCTGCGGAGCGACAAAGCGACTGGCGTGGCACATCCGGTAGAGAGCGCGAAAGTCGCCATAGTTGCGGGTCTCGAAAATCGCTTCGAGATCGAACTGGACATAGCCCTTGCTAAAGGTGTGGTGATAGTCGCGCAGGAGGCGCAGCAGCACGCCATTGGTCAGCACGGCCCACAGGTCGGCGGTGCTGGCGTTGAGAAAGGCCTGGAGCATGTCGTGGGGCGATTTTTTGGCCTTGATGCCACGCCCGGCAGCCATACGCGCGTCCAGTGCCTGAGAGGGGGCAACTGTGTGGAGAATGGGCGCGCCCTCTCCATCCCATCCCCGGTGGGAGAGAGGGTAGCGCAGTTTGCCGGCCTCGTCCAAGATGGTGTCGCCGCGCAGGTAGACGGGGTCAAAGTCGAGCGTCTGAAAGAGGGGCAGCAGCCAGCGGGCGCGCACCTGGGAGACGTCCATCATTGGGAGATCGTTGCGGACGGCGTCCCAGCGTTCCAGCAAAAGCTCCCAGGCGGCGGCGATGGTTTCCTCTAGCGCAGCGGGGCTTTTTGGGGCGTCGGCCCAGGGCGCGGACGCACCGCGTCCGATGGCAAAGGACACGGGCTTGACCCCGCGCTGGCGGGAGCCGACCTCGCGGACGTTTTCGATAAAGGCGGCAGAGATCAGGCCGCCGGAGGTGGTGATGTGGGTTATGGATACGGTCATTGGTCGCTTTTATCAAGCCTGCGGCGGATTTCTTCCAAGTAATCACGGAACTCGTCAGGGATAATATCGGCTTGGGGAGCACCGGGCAAGACAGCATCAAAGTGGCGCTCCAGCTCTCCAAACTCGATCAAGCCCTGGTGTAGCATGAACATCACATCTTCCAGATCGGCTTCAAATCCACGGGCGATTTTGCTCAAGGCGATGGTGTAGGGATCAAATATATACACATCCAGTTGACCATAGCGCCCGACCAATCGTCGCCGTTTATAGGCTTGTGGCGGCAAAGGGACAAACTCGGCTATTGGCACTGCGTCTGCATATAGTTGCATTTCGGCTGCCAACTCGGCGACCGTCGCTTCGAATTGCTCAACCGAGTCCACGTCCGGCTCGAAAGTG
>QMOE01000442.1 GCA_003648125.1 Chloroflexota bacterium | reverse complement strand
TCGGGGTAGCTGCCGACGACAGCGGGCATCACGGTGGTGAACTCCCAGGTAAAATCCTCGGCCAGCACGCCGCCGGTGGTGTCCTCCAGCCCAGCGGTGACCCGCGCCGTGTAGGTGGTGGCGGGCGCAAAGCCCTCATCTGGCGTGAACAGATAGATAGAAGTGTTGAGCCATTCCCCTGCGCCGCTCAGCGGCGGATCAAAGGTGAGAGGCTGCGGCAGATCGTCCAGGTTTTCGATTGCGGTCAGGGGCACGACGGGCCGGTTGAAGAGGACGGTGATGGCTCCGTCGGTGGCGACCTCGGTGGTATCCTCGGCCGGCTGGACGGTGGTCACCTCTAAAAAGCCAACGGTGGTAAAATGGAGTTTGACCGGCTCCGCCAGGGGCAGTTTCTCCGCGCTGAGGGCGCTCTCCTTGATGGTGAGTGTGTAGCGCGTGGCCCGCTCAAAGCCCTTGCCTGACGGCCTGAACAGCATCACGCGCTCGCTGGGCCACTCGAACGTGCCAGAGACAGCCGGCTCGATGGTAAAGGCAGCTTCCACCGTCTGTGCGTCCATCGGCTGATCGAATATCAATTGGACGGGGGCCGCGAGTTGCTGCTCCTCCCCTCGCTCCGGCATCACCTGGATCACCTGCGGCGGCAGCGGCTCTGGCGGCGGGGTAGGAGTGGGTGGGGTGAGTACGGATGACAGCGGACACTGGCAGGCCAGCGTAAAGATGACGATGATGGCGAGCAAGACTAGAAAACGATTTTTGAGTTTCATCTGCGGACCTCCTCAGGATGGAGATTGGAGAGTAGGATGAATCGGCAATTTGTTCTACGCCAAAAGTGTAGCACAACATCGGCAAAAAGCAAACAGCCCGTAAAAAGACCCTTTGGGTTTTGGAAAACCCAAAGGGTCTATGTGTCGAGATTACCCTCCAACCTCAATCATAACTCTATTCCCCTCCACCACATTCCCCTCCCCGTCCACCCCTACCGCCGTGAAGATGTGCGTGCCAACCGTCATCGGCCACAGCGCCTGGTAGGGTGGGGAGGTCAGCGTCGCCAAGGGGAAGCCGTCCACGAGCAGCGTCACCTGTTGTAGCGAGATGGCGTCAACCGGGCGGGCGGCCACGACGATCTGCTGCGCCGACGCGGGAAGCTCCGGCGAGACCCGGTAGTGGCTGCCCTGGTCGGGACTGGTCAGAATCAGGGATTGGAGATTGGAGATTAGAGAGGTTGGCGCACCCACTACCTGATCGCCGGGACAGAGGGGGGAATAGGTCTCTGGCGGCTGGGGGATGTTCTGCCAACGCACCCAGTCCTGGGCCTCGGCGGGGTAGAGGGTGTAACGCTCCTGCGTGGTGAACTCGGGCGGGCAATCGGGGCCGGCGAGCAAGCCGTTGCGCGTGTCGAGGGTGTACGTCCAGTGCCAGTCGTCAGCGCGCACAGGCTCGGTCCCCGCGATAAAAAGCTCAATGACGGTATGGGGACAACGTACCGGTGTCCCCTGCTCCCCTGCCCCTCCGCTCTCTTGCTCCCCTGCCGGCCGCAGCCCGCTATCGGCGCATATCTCCAGCCGCACCATCCCCTCCGGCTCCACGAACTCGCGCGCCGGGCGGCCCTTGAGCAGTTCCTCCATCACGTCGTGCCAGATGGGGGCGGCGCCAGTCACGCCGCTGACGTGGTTCATCGGCGAGTTGTCGGCGTTGCCGGCCCACACGCCGACGACCAGATCGGGCGTGTAGCCCACCGTCCAGTTGTCGCGCCAGTCGGTGGTGGTGCCGGTCTTGGCCGCGGCCGGACGGGAGAGACGCAGCGCGCTGCCCTCGCCGAAGGAGGGGGCGCGGGCCAGGTTGTCGCTCAGGATGTCGGTGATAAGGTAAGCCACGCGCTCGTCCAATACGCGCTCACCCGCTGCCGCCTCCCAGACCTTGAGCACCCGCCCCTGGCTATCCTCCACGCGGGTGATAGTCACCGGCTCGATCCGATAGCCGGTGTTGGCAAAGGCCCCGTAGGCGGCCGTCAACTCCAGTAGCCGCACCTCGCCGCCGCCCAACGTCAGCGCCAGTCCAAAGCGGTCGGCGTCGTCGAAGGTAGTGATGCCCAGCGCCCGCGCCAGCCTGGTCATCTCTTCCAGCCCCACGTAATCGAGCACCTTGACTGCGATCAGATTGTAGCTGGAAGCCAATGCCTCCC
Organism: Chloroflexota bacterium; assembly: GCA_003648125.1. Next base: position 1,229 of record QMOE01000442.1, on the reverse strand, counting down.
GCAGCAGCACCGGCCCGTGCCACTGACGGTCATAGTTGCGAGGGACGTAGGGATCGCCCTCGCGGGTGACAAAGGCGGTGCGCACGTCCACCATCATCGTGGCGGCGGTGAGCGGATCGGGGCGGGTGGGATCGAAGGCGTCCCCGTAGGTGATGGGTTTGATGGAGGAGCCTGGCTGGCGGAGCGTGACTGTGCCGTTGACCGCACCATCAATCTGCGGGTCAAAATAATCGGGGCTGCCGACCATTGCCAGCACCTCGCCGGCGTGGGGGTCTATCACCACCACGGCCGCGTTGTTCACGTTGCGGGCCGGCTGGTCATCGGCCAGTTGCGCCAGCCGGTAGCGGACGATGCGCCGGGCCGCGTCTTGCGCGTCCAAATCCAGCGTAGTGTGGACCTGCAATCCCTGGGTATAGATCGCCTCCAAACCGAATTCTCTTTCCAACTGGCCGCGCACGTGCATCACAAAGTGGGGCGCTTGGATAGGGAAAGGGGCCGAGGCAAAGCGCATATCTTCCCTGACCGCCAGGTCGCCCTCCTCCTGGGAAACGTAGCCGTGCTTGACCATCAACCCCAGCACCACACTTTGGCGCTCCTGGGCGGCGGCGGGATTCTCCAGCGGGTTGTAGCCAGCCGGCGACTGGGGCAGCCCGGTCAGCAGCGCACACTCGGCCAGGTCGAGTTCAGAAGCGCTCTTGGCAAAGTAGGTGCGGGCGGCCGCCTCTAACCCGTAAGCCAGATTGCCATAGTAGGCCTCGTTCAGGTAGAGGGTCAGAATTTCGTCCTTGCTGTAGGAGCGCGCCAGGCGGTAGGCCAGGATGGTCTCGCGCAGCTTGCGCTCCAGGCTGATCTCGGCCCGCTCCTCCGGCGAGAGAAGCAGGTTACGGGCCAGTTGCTGGGTGATGGTGCTGCCACCGGAGAGGATCTCGCCGCCCTGGATATTGATCCACAACGCGCGGAGGATGGCCCAAAAATCCACACCGGGGTTGCTGTAGAAGCTGGCGTCCTCGGTAGCGATGGTCCCGTCCACGCAGGCCTGGGGCACCTCGCCCAGGGAGATGGGTGTGTGCGCGCCAGAGTGTGGGTCGAGGATTTCATAGAGCAGCCGCCCGCGCCGGTCGTAGATGCGGGTGGAGGGAGCGGCGGCCCGCTCGTACAGCCGGTCGGGCGAGGGGAGGTCTACCGAGAGCCAGCGGAATGTGCCGAAGGTGACCAGCGTCAGTAGCAAG
>QMOE01000441.1 GCA_003648125.1 Chloroflexota bacterium | reverse complement strand
CGAGATGAGAAGCCGTGATAGCAGATGGGAACGCTTAAAAGTATTCGCCGGTCTGTTGGTGGTGGTTTTTACCGTGACGCTGGCCACGATCATCGGTGACCGGTTGAGCGACGAGTCGTTGGCTGTGCTGGCTGGGGCGGCGTGCGGCGTGGGGGCGGCGATCCCCACCAGCCTGCTCATCGTCGCCGTGAGCCGGAGGCGCGACGAGCGACGGGAGCCGGTGTCCGCGCCGCAAGGCGCGTATCCGCCAGTGATCGTGGTTGCGCCGCCGGGCGGGCAGCAGCAACTGCCCAACGGTTGGAACACACTCCCGCCATCGTTTTCCGCACCGATGCAGCGGAACTTTACTGTAGTAGGAAAAGCGGCAACAAACACAGGAGACAAGTCCTATGAGCGCTATTCTTGACGTGAGGCAGGGGATTCAAGCCAGGCGCGGCGGAAAAAAGCATCGGCGGCGCAGGGCGGAGCCGATAGAGATGCGGAAGCGGCGGCATGGTTACTTTCCCAAGGTCTTTATCTGGCGCGGAAAGCGGTACAACGTGCACGCCGTGGAGCGTTGTTGGACGGTCTCGCGGCGCAGCCTGGGCAATCGAGTGGAGCGGCACTGCTTCCGCGTGCGCTGCTCCGAAGGCACATTCGAACTGTATCAGGACACGCGACACAACACCTGGCATATTAGCCGTTAAGGGATGGGACGAGGCACTGCCTCGCACCGATTATTGGAGGAGTGATGAACGAAGGCTTATTGTGGTACGACGACGACCCAGGTCGTGAGCTGGCGGAGAAAATCGGCCGGGCGGCGCGGCGGTACCGGCAAAAGTTTGGCACGCCTCCTGATGTCTGTTACGTCCATCCCTCAGTGTTGCAAAGCAACGGCAAGGAGAAGGTGGGCCAGATACATGTGTCGTCATTGCCTTCCGTGCTACGACACCATTTTTGGCTGGGCCGGGAGGAAAAGAGACAAGTGAGAAGGCGGCAACGAACGGCAGGTTAACAGTAGGGCGGGTTTCTACTCCGCCATTTGGCAAGTTTGGGAACCTGTCATACAAAAGAAACGCCGGGTAAAGAGCCTGGCGTTTTCTTTTTTGTGCAAGATGGCCCATTTGACTTTTGGTGAGTTTAGCGGTATCTTACTGTCATACAGATCGAAAGAGGAGGCGGCGTATGGCGGAAGAATTACCCGATTGGCTGGCCGAGATGCGTGATCAACAGCTAGGGCAACAATTGGAGGAGGGGCAATCTCCCCCCGAACAGGTCGTCGAGGATATAGTGGAGAACCTGGAAGGGCAGGAGGATCTGGAGGACGTATTTCAATCCTGGGATCAACCTGACCAGATTGATGCGCCGCCAGACCAGGCGGGCCAGGAAGATGTGCTGGACGGCCTGCGGGAGCAGATGGCCCTGGCGGAAGAAGAGTTCGAGCAGGAGGAGAAAGCGTCTCTGGCCCACGCGTTTTTGGGCCTGCAGCCGGGGCAGCGATTGGTGCTGACCGTCTTGCTCTTCTTGGACGTGGCATTGTGTGGCTGTATGGCGCTGGTGATGGCCGGGCGCGTGGGATTGCCGTTCTAACCCGTCACCAGCGAGCGCAGAAACCAGGTTTGCTCCTAAAAACCTGGTTTCTGTCGTCGTATGCTTCACCTTTCAATGGATGACAACGCGCGATGAAAAATGAGCAAACTTGTTTCGTGCAGAGTGCGCAGCACCGGCAGACGGCCCAGGCGCGCTTCCCCGATGGGCGGATATTCGAGGCCCCTGTGGGGACGTCAGTGGAGCGGTATATTGAGGTGGCGCGGGACGATAACTCTGTGCCCGTCATCGCATCGTTGGTCAACGGCGAGCTGCGCGAACTGACCTATCCGTTGCAATCCGATGCCCGGATTGACCCCGTGCTCCTCTCCGATTCCGACGGTGTGCGCATCTATCGTCGCTCCCTCTCTTTCTTGCTGGTGACCGCTGTGCGCGAACTGTTCCCCGAGGCCCAGATTTTCGTGGACCACACGCTTCCGTTTGGTGGATTCTTTTGCCAGGTGCGGGGGCGGGAACCGTTCGACGCGGAGGAATTGGCGCAGATTGAGACTCGCATGCGAGAGATCGTCGCCCAAGATATTCCCATTACGCGCGAGTTCGTGCCCCTCGATGAAGCTATCCAGATGTTTCGCGCTCGTGGCGAGGACGAGAAAGTTAAATTACTGGCGCATCGGCGGAAGGATTACCTTTCTCTCCACAACCTGCGCGGCTCGCGCGATTACTTCCATGGCTACATGGTGCCCTCGACCGGATATCTACGTTACTTTGCCCTCCGCCTGTGGCCGCCGGGATTTGTGCTCCAGTATCCACGCCGTCACTGGCCGACGGAACTCAGGCCGGTGCGTGATTATCCCCAACTGACGGCCATCTTTAGAGAGTACGGTGAGTGGCTGCACCTGCTCGGCGTGGAGTCGGTGGGCGGGCTGAACGATGCTATCGCCGATGGCCGCATCCGCGAGATCATCCTCGTCTCGGAGGCGCTGCACGAACAGCGCGTTGCGCATATTGCCGATCAGATCATCCAGCGACGGGGCGAGATACGGTTGGTGCTCATCGCCGGCCCCTCCGCCGCCGGCAAAACCACTTTCTCCAAACGGCTCTCTATCCAATTGCTGGCTCACGGCATTCGCCCTTTCCCTCTGGAATTGGATAACTATTTTGTGGATCGGGAGCGGACGCCCCGCGACGAGTACGGTGAGTACGACTTTGAGGCACTGGAAGCACTGGACGTGCCACTGTTCAATCAGCATCTCCTGGCCCTCATGCATGGAGAAAAAGTGCAGCTGCCCCGCTTTGATTTCAAGACTGGCCGCCAGGAGAAGGACGAGATTGTTCAGCTTGGCCCCGATCACATCATCATCGTCGAAGGCATCCACGGGCTGAATCCCCAACTGGTGCCCTCGGTGCCGATGGCGCGCACCTTCCGCATCTTTCTCTCAGACCTGACGCAGCTCAACATTGACCGCCACAATCGAGTGCCGACGACCGACACCCGTCTCGTCCGCCGCATCGTGCGGGACGCCACCTATCGGGGATACACGGCCGAGGAGACTCTGAAACGCTGGGAAAGCGTGCGCCGGGGGGAAAAGCGGCACATCTTTCCCTATCAGGAATACGCCGACGTGATGTTCAACTCGGCGCTGGTCTACGAGTTGGCGGTGCTCAAGCCGTTGGCCGAGCCGCTGCTGTTGCAGGTCGAGCCTGCCAGCCCCCGGCGCGTGGAGGCCAAGCGGCTGTTGAGTTTCTTGGAGTGGTTTGAGCCTTGTGGCCCCGATATGGTTCCCGATAACTCTATTCTGCGTGAATTCATCGGCAGATCCATTCTGCGAGACTACAAGCCGTGACGTACCATGCCTCACGCTTTACGTTTTACGTTTCACGAAT
>QMOE01000440.1 GCA_003648125.1 Chloroflexota bacterium | reverse complement strand
TCCTGGCGCAAGAACTCGACCACCGGCGGGGTATAGTCGAGCAGCGCAGGGTCTGTGGCTGAATTGAATCCCGCGCCAAAGGCGACAAAATCGAGCAACAACAGCCCTACGGCCAGAAATTCCCAGATGGGCCGGCGGCGGACGAAAATCGGGCAGCGGCTCACGCGCAGGACAATGCCGCTTCCCATCAGCAGCAGAGCGAAAAGCGCCGTCCACTTGAACTCGTAGGAGTAAAAGGCGCGCTGATCGGGAAAAGCCTGGGGCGCTTTTGCCAGTGATAGAAAGACGCGCGTCACCAACGGCTCGATGCGGGTGAAAAAGACCCGGCTGAGGGCCAACCCGGCCAACGTGACCGCTCCGCCCCAAAAGGCCAGCGCGGCGAGCAGCGATTCCGCCGAGAAAGCGGTCTTGAGTAAAAAGAGATTGTGGGTTGGGGATTGGGAATTGGAGGATTGAAGATAGCGATTGCGGCTATCGGTGATAGCTTGGATACCAAAACCGGCCAGTATAGCGACGGAGAGGGTGAGTGGAAATACCCAGCGGAAGGGTGAGTGGGATTGCTCAAGCCCAGGCAGCGCGTAGACGAGGGCGTAGAGCGGCGTGCCAAAGATGCAGCCGAGGGAAAAGAGGGAGAGGAGGGCAAAGAAGGAGACGGGAGAGATGAGACGCGAGATGTGAAACTTGAAACGTGAGGCGTCAAACGTCAGGTGGAGGATGGCGAGGACGACCAGAAAGAGGGGCAGGAGGCCCAGGTAGGCCCCGCCTTCGACGTAATTTTTCATTCCCCAGTCAATGTACTGGCCGTCGTCGAACACTTGGGCGGGAGTCCAGCGCAAGGTGAAGAGGTCGAAATAATCATGGTGGGCCGGGTTGCCAAAGAAATTGGGGACGGCAAAGGTGATCAGCCGCCGGGGGGGATAGGCCCAGCCCAGCACTTGAGACAGGCTCGCTGCCGCCTCTCCGCTGCGGAAGCTGCCGTTGACCACTTCATAGAGTGGCAAGAACTGCACCGCGCCCAGCGCCAGGCCCAGGACGATCATCAGTGCCAGCCACGCCGCCGCCCGCCGCGCGCCGGCCGGTCGCTTTACTGCCTCCCCGCTGATCCTCCACAGTGCGTAAGCGCCCGTGACCAGCAGAACAAAGTAGGTGTTCTCGGCGTGCCCGGCCAACATCTGACAGCCCAGGCCCAGCGCGCCCAGGAGCGCCCAGGGGAGCGTCGCCGGTCTGTGACCCAGTGCGGGCCGCTGCTGCACGATCAGCTCGACCATCGCCAGGATAAAAGGCAGCCACGAGGCGCCCGCAATGATCATCGGGTGGGCGGCAGCCGAGACGATCATAAAGCCGCTGAACTGGAAGGTGATCCCGGCGACCAATCCTCCCAACCGGCGGACGCCCAACACGCGGGCAAAGAGATAGGCAAAAATTCCGGCCAGCCCCAGTTGGAGCCAGGCAAAGATCCCATACGCCCGCCACAGCGGGAGGACGTAGAAAACCAGGCTGAGGGGATAGAGCGCCGAGTGTTGCCCGTTAGCCAGAAATGGATGCCCGGCAAAGATGTAGGGGTCCCACAGAGGCAACTCGCGGTCGTGGATTGCGTCCAGGATCAGGCGCTTCCAGGGGTAGTTTTCCAGGATCATGTCCGAGACCAGGTGGTTGTGGGGATAGCCCACCTCCATCTCGGCAGCAGCGGAGCGGTAAGGTTCGTTCAGAAAGAGGTTGTCGGCCGGCAGGAGCGTTTTGTGGCCCAACGCCACCGGCGCGAACAGCAAGAGGGGCAACAGGAGCAGCAGAATGACGGCCCCCAGGTCGGGGAGCGATTTACGGATCATACGGTCAACCGGTCGCCGGGTCGCAGTCGGCGGTGGCGCCAGCGAACCTCCCACACCCGCAACGCCGCCTCGATTTTAACCGGCACGGTCATCTTGGAGCGGCCAATGCGCCGATCCTCGAAATAGATAGGAATTTCCAGCACTCGGTAGCCTAGCCGTTCAGTCACGTAGGCCATCTCGACCTGAAAGACGTATCCTTGCGCGTGAATCGAGTTCAGGTCAATACCCTGGAGTGTCTCACGACGCCAGCACTTGAAGCCGGCGGTGGTATCCTTGACTTTGCATCCCAGGATCAGGCGAGTGTAGATGCTGTTAGCCCACCAGGAAAGCAACCAGCGTCCCAAGCCCCAGTCCTCGTCCGTCTTGCCGCCCTCGACGTAACGTGAACCTATGACGACGTCGTAATCTGGGATGCGCTCCAGGAACTGGGGGATGTACCGGGGAGAGTGGGAGAAATCACAGTCCATCTGGACGACGAGATCGGCTCCGTGTTCCAGCGCGTAGCGGAACCCGTCTATGTAGGCCAGGCCCAGACCGCGCGGGCCGGTGCGATGCAACACGTGCATGCGATCTGGGTAGCGAGAGGCCAGGTCGTCGGCGATGTGGCCGCTGCCATCGGGCGATTCATCGTCCACGATCAGAAGGCTCAGAGCGGGGATGTCCAGCCCGAACAGCGCCCCGGTCATCGGCGCAATGTTTTCGGCTTCGTTGTAGGTGGGGATAACGACGGTTAATTTCACTGTGATACTTTCTATATAAAAGCCCCGGCCAGATGCAGAACAATCACGGTCCTGCCAGCCGGGGTTATACTCGGACTGCGAATTTGACTACCTCGCGCGCCTAACTGGTATGTCGAGCCTTGGCGATAGTCCGTTTCAATTCCGCCAAGTCGCCGAGAGAGTTCAACGGTGGTTTGAGCACTTCCATGGTGACATTTAGATTTGGTATCTTGGCGCTGTTGCTATTTTTTGTTTGTTTGGCTTCCCAATCTGTGCGCGGGTAGAAGAATGCCATTGCTTCATTTAGCCGCACTTTGAGGGCATGTTGTATATCTTTTACGTCATTTGGTTTCGTGACGACACAAAAGCTGGTATCGTCCAGGTGCCCTACGAATGCCTCGGGATCGTGACTCTCGCTCACGACGTGGCTTAACATAAGCGCCACGGCACGTATTACATCGTCACGTGCCACAAAGCCATAGACTTGGGCAAACTCGTCCAATTCGTGTAGGCTGATAGAGAGTACTGCCCAGTCGGAAGTCTGTGCCAGTTCGCGCAAACGTTCATCAATCAGTGATATGGATGGCAGGCCTGTGATAGGGTGCGAGAGTCGTCCGAGCCTGGAGCGGCGCAGTACGTTTTGCACTCTCAGACGAAGTTCTTGAATGTCGAATGGCTTGGTGATGTAATCAGCAGCACCTAATCCTAGTCCCATCAATTTGTCTCCCCGCTTGCGTCTCTCTGTCAAAAAGATAACGGGGACATGCTCAGTGCGCCGACGGTTGCACAGGTGGCGATATACTTCGTAGCCATCAATGTCCGGCAGATGGATGTCCAATACAATGAGGTCGGGGGTAGTGTTTTCG
>QMOE01000439.1 GCA_003648125.1 Chloroflexota bacterium | reverse complement strand
GTCTCGATACGGCCCTTCGGGCCTACTCGACCGGCGCTCGCTATTCGACCAATGACTGCTTCACCAGTCTGAAAAGTGAAGCTTTATGCCCGTGCCAAGTATAAACAGCACCCCACTTGGCAACGACCGAATCCCGAACTTGTTCGGGCGCGCCCCACACAGCTTTGTGTCATCCACGCTCCTACAGGCCTAAACTCAACTCGATAAACTCGAGCAGCAGGAGCAGCGCATCCGGCTCCACGTTAGGGTCAATCAGTCTCATGCCGTGGAAGCGCCCGTTGTACTGAACCATACGATAGTGATCGCCCGCGGCCGATTGACAGGCCTCAGCCGCTGCCGTGTCCTCCTCTGCGAACAGGCACCAATCCGGCTTGGGCGGCTGCGCCGCTTCCATCTCGTCAACGGCGTCGGCGTAAGGCACGGTCAAGTAATTGCCCGGCGAGAAGGAGAACGCGCCCAGACAACTGTTCTCGTACTGCTGGTTGAGCAGGTAGCAGCCGTCGGGAGCGCCGTCGGCCCCGATGCTGGCCCCGGCGGCGACTATCCGCTGCGGGTCAACGCCCTCGAGCGCGCGCGCCGTCTCCATAGCCGCCTGCGCGTCCAGCAGCCAGCCCGGCGGGTCAAACGAGCTACAGCCGCCCTCGCAGCCGCGGAAGGTGAAAGCAAAGACGGCAAAGGACTGCTCCTCCCACTCGGATGGGATTTTGGGGAACCAGGAAGGATCGAGCCAGGGCACATTCCCCGGATTGTCGCTTTGTCCCCCCAAGCCGCGATCTTGCAGCCAGTAGGCGATTTCGACCCAGTCGCTTTGATCGCCCGGCGCCCAGTGCATGAGCACGACCAGCGGCGCGGGGTTGACCGCCGCCGGGTAGTACGTGCCGCGCAATGCCTGGCCGTCCGCGGCTTGGAACTCGAATTCTTGCGGTGCTGGCGGCAGCGGTTCGAGCACCGGCGCTGCGGTGGGCGGCGGAGTCTCTGTGGGCGGTGGAGTCTCTGTGGGCGGTTCCGGGGTGGGAGACGGCGGCGACGTTGGCGGTTCGGTGGGAGTAACTGCGCTGGGAGTCGAACCAGGCCCGCAGGCGGTCATCGTGAAAGCAAGTAAAGCCGTGAGAAAGAGTAACGAAACGAGTTTTTTCATTTTTTACCTCCGATCAAATCTGATTTGCTATGGCGGTGATTTCCTAGTCGTGACTGCTCAATCTTTGTCATTGCGAGTCGCCGCAGGCGGCGAAGCACCGCCACGAGTACTCGCGGTGGCAATCTCCTATGATGCTGTTTGGGGATTGCTTCGGGCAAAGAGCGGACTCGCAATGACAAAGGCGGCGATGTCGAGTTATATATCAAGTGTGCAATGACTCCCTGGCCGAGCAGTTACTCCTAGTCCAATTGCTAGTGGACGATGCGCTCTGTTTTTGTCATATCGGCTCAATCGTGATACAATCGGGTATATCTTTGGAGATGAGCTATGCCGTCTCCGTTCCCTGGAATGGATCCGTATCTGGAAAGCCGGCTCCTCTGGCACGACGTACACCAAGCGCTGGCCGCCCAAATTCGTCGGCAGATTGCGCCGCATCTATCGCCGCGCTACGTGGCCCGGCTAGAGACCCGCTTTGTGTCATCCACGCCCGACGGGCAGACCGTCAGCACCCTCTATCCCGATGTGGATATCACCTCCACACGTCTCCGGGAGCGCGCCACCATGACCTACGCGCCATCCACCGACGACATCGTCACTGTCACGCCGCCGCTCGTCCTCCGTGTAGCCGAACAAATCAAGCTCGTCACGGTCCAAGTACGGGACGTGGCGCAGAACCGGTTGGTAACGTCCATCGAAATCCTCTTCCCCGTCAACAAACGGGGCGCGGGGCTGGAAGAATATCGCGACAAGCGAAACAAGGTGCTCTTCTCCGAGGCGCACCTTTTGGGAATTGACCTCCTGCGTCAGGGGACGCGCGCCCTTGTTTTAATTGGACTGTCTCACTCCGATTACTGTGTCTTTTTGACCCGCGCCGGACGACGCGACCAGGTCGAGACCTGGCCCATCAGCGTGCGCGACCCGCTGCCCGCGGTTCCGATTCCACTCCTCCCTGGCGACGACGACGTGGTTCTCGACCTGGGCCACGCCCTGCGCGCCATCTACGACGAGGCCCGCTACGACCTGAGCATTGACTACAGCCAGCCTCCTGTTCCTCCTTTGTCAGATGACGACGCAGAATGGGCGCGAACGCTCGACGTTTGACGTTTCACCCTCCGTACCGCCCCACAATCGCAATGGCACTCACGTTCATATACGGCATGCCGCCCAGATTGTGAGTCAGACCATAGCGCGGATTATCAATTTGCCGCTCGCCCGCCCGCCCCTGGAACTGGAGGTACATCTCGTACAACATGCGCAGCCCCGATGCGCCGATGGGATGTCCAAAGCACTTTAGCCCGCCGTCGGGCTGGCAGGGAATCTTGCCGTCCAGGTCGTAGAATCCATCCAGGACGTCTTGGGGCGCCTGACCGCGCTCAGAGATGTGCAGGTCTTCCATCGTCACCAGTTCGGTGATGGAGAAGCAATCATGCACCTCCATCATGCTGATCTCCTGGCGCGGGTCGGTGATGCCCGCTTCTGCGTATGCTTTGCTGCTGCACGTGGAGGTGGTGATAAAGTGGTCGCCGGCCCAGTCATTGTACCCCATTTCCTCCCCGCTGGAAAGTGACAACTGGAGCGCCTTGACGCTGACCAGGTCTTGTTTGCCCATCCCCTGAGCGATCTCTGGGGTGGTGACGATGGCGCATGCGGCCCCGTCGCTGACCCCGCAGCAGTCGAACAGCCCCAGCGGGTAGGCGATGGTTGGCGCGGCCATAACCTGCTCGATTGTGACCGGTTTGCGCAAGTGGGCTTTGGGGTTGTGGGCGGCGTTGGCGTGGCTCTTGGCAGAGATGTGGGCCATCGCCCGTTTCAGGTCGTTCATCGGGATGTTGTGTTTGGCGGCGTAGGCGGTCGCTAACTGGGCAAAGGCGCCCGGCGCGGTCACGTTGGGCATCCATTGCCAGGTCAGCGTGCCGGCGCCAGAGCCCCAGTTGGGCAGACCGCCGTAACCAATGTCCTTTAATTTTTCCACGCCCAGCGCCAGGGCGATGTCGTAAGCGCCGGAGGCCACCGCGTAGCAGGCCCCGCGAAAGGCCTCGGTCCCGGTGGCGCAAAAGTTCTCGACGCGGGTGACCGGTATGCGGGGCAGGCGCAGGGTCAGCGAGAGCGGCAGTGCGCTCTTGCCGGCGTTGATCTCCTCGAAGCAGGTGCCCAGCCAGGCGGCCTGGATTTCTCGCCGCTCAATCCCGGCGTCCTCGATTGCTTCCTCGAACGCCTCGACTATCAATTCTTCCAGTCCCGCGTCCCAGCGCTCGCCGAATTTGGTGCATCCCATACC
>QMOE01000438.1 GCA_003648125.1 Chloroflexota bacterium | reverse complement strand
CCGCGTTCTGATGACTGCCTGGGAACGCGGGCGTCCCCGCCCGCATGCGGCCAAGATGGCCGCGCTCCGATGCCCGCGTTCCGATGATTGCCTGGGAGCGCGGGCGTCCCCGCCCGCATGCGGCCAAGATGGCCGCGCTCCAATGAGCGCGTTCCGTGGCGCGCAAGAAAATGACGCGCACCCCGGTGGGTCGCGTATGGGCAGCGATTGACAGTTAGGCTATTCTCATTTAGAATAGAGTCGCGCCACAGGCGCGAAATGTCATTGCCACAGATCTGTGATCATCAATTGCCGAGTGCTAATCAAGGGGGTTACAATCTCTATGAAAGAATATCACACCGAACAACTGCGTAACGTCGTCCTGCTCGGGCACGGGAGCACGGGCAAGACTTCGCTGACCGAGGCGCTCGCTTTCGCCAGCGGCGCGGTCAACCGTATGGGGCAGGTCGAGGCCGGCACAACCATCGCCGACTTTGACGAAGAGGAAATCCGCCGCCATATTTCGCTTAGCCTGACCGTCGTCCCCGTCGAGTGGAAAAACTGCAAGATCAATGTGCTGGATACTCCGGGCTACACCGACTTTGTCGGCGAGGTCAAGAGCGCGATCCGCGTGGCCGACCTGGCACTGATTGTGGTAGACGCTGTCTCCGGCGTCGAGGTGGGGACGGAATTGGTCTGGAACTTTAGTGAGGAGCATGGGCTGCCCCGGATGGTGGTCGTCAACAAGATGAACCGGGAAAACGTTGACCTGGGCCGTGTGATGGAATCGCTGCGAGAAGCCTTTGGCAAGAACTTTTTCCTCGTTCAACTCCCCATCGGTAAGGAAGGGGACATGGCGGGCGTGGTGGACCTGGTCAAGATGCGGGCGCTGATGGGGACTGAGGGCAAGGACGCGGATATTCCAGCCGACATGGCCGCCCAGGCGGAAAAAGCCCACGTGCAGTTGATCGAGGCAGCCGCTGAAGCGGACGATGAACTTATTATCAAGTATCTGGAAGGGGAAGAACTGACCCAAGATGAAATTCAGCGGGGGCTGCGCGCCACCATCCTTAGTGGGACGGCCATCCCGGTTCTGGTGACGGCGGCAACAGCGGGCCTGGGCGCGCACGCATTATTGGACGCGCTGGTTGCTTATGCTCCCACCCCGGCCGACCGAGGCCCAGTCACGGCAGAAGGGCCAGCGGGCGAAGAGCAGATTGAGCCTAACGAGTTGGCTCCGTTGACAGCGTTGGTCTTTAAGACGACTGCCGATCCATTTGTGGGCAAGTTGACATATTTCCGCGTCTACGGCGGGTTGTTAAAATCAGATAGCCGCCTCTACAACAACCGGGCCGAGGAAGAAGAGCGATTGGGCCAAGTCTATGTGATGCGCGGCAAGGAGCAAATGCCCGTGTCCCAATTGCACACCGGCGACATCGGCGCGGTGGCAAAGTTGACCCACACACTCACTGGCGACACGCTGTGCGATAAGGGCCACCCCGTGAGCCTGCCCGGCCCGGATTTCCCACCCCCTCTCTTCGCCGTGGCAGTCAGCCCCACGAGCAAAGCCGATCAGGCCAAGCTGGGGCCTACACTGACCCGCTTTTGCGAGGAGGATCCCACGCTGCACTGGCACCAGGAGGGCAGCACGCGGCAGACGATTCTGGAGGGAATGGGCGAGGCTCACGTGGACATCGCCGTGCGCCGCATGGCAAACCGTTTCGACGTCAAGGTCGAGACTGCGATCCCCAAAGTGCCCTACCGGGAGACTATCACCAAGACCTACACGGACCAATATCGGCACAAGAAACAGACCGGCGGCGCGGGCCAATTCGCCGAGGTACACATGCGGCTGGAGCCTCTGCCCCGTGACACCGGTTTCGAGTACGAGTGGAAGGTCTTTGGGGGAGCCATCTCGCGCTCCTTTGAAAGCTCCATCCAAAAGGGCGTCAAGCAGGTGATGGGACAGGGAGTGATCGCCGGATACCCGGTGGTGGACGTCAGAGCTGTCGTCATAGATGGCAAGGAGCACCCGGTAGATTCCAAAGACATCGCTTTCCAGATTGCCGGACGGGAAGTATTCAAGAAAGTGATGCGGGAAGCCGGAGCGGTGCTACTGGAGCCAATTCAAAAGATAACGATCACTATCCCGGAGGAATACACCGGCGATATTATGGGCGATCTGAACACCAAGCGGGCGCAGGTTCAAGGGATGGATCAAAAGGCCGGTAAGACCATCATCACGGCGCTGGCGCCGCTGGCAGAGTTGCAGCGGTATGCCACAGAATTGCGCAGTCTGACCCAGGGCCGGGGTGTCTTTTCGATGGAAGTGGATCATTACCAGCCTGTACCGGCGCACCTGGCGGAGAAGATTATTGAAGCGCACCAACAGGAGAAGGAAAAGTAGGGAGTAAGGAGTAGGGAAAAGGTAACCGTTCAGGTGGGTGCTTGGAATGAGCCAAAACCAGCTTCCATACCCGTCATTGCGAGCGTAGCGAAGCAATCTCCTGCTCGTGACCACCCGAAAGAGGAGATTGCTTCGTCGCGGAGTTTACCCTGAGCCTGTCGAAGGGCTCCTCGCAATGACACCCCCTGAACGCTTACGGGAAAAGTAAGAGCGGGAGGGGCTTGCTCCTGGGTGGGGGCGGCCCTTCTCGTTGTGTTTGGATGCAGCTTGAAATGAATCGTCCTGGCAGTACAAATGTTCTCGCAACAGCCGGCGTCATCGTTATATCCGCCTACATCGGGGCGCAGATGCTCTCCGACGTGCTCAGTCTCAAGATCGCGCTGGTGGCTGGCTTTAGCATAGACGTCGGCACCTTCATCTATCCCTTTACCTTTACGCTGCGTGACCTGGTACACAAGTTGCTGGGCCGGGCCGCCGCGCGGACTGTCATCGTCGCTGCTGCGGTCATCAATTTGGTGATGGCGGTGATGTTTGCCTTTGCCGCCTGGCTGCCACCCGACCCCACGTGGACGTTGCAGCGCGAGTTCACCGCCGTGCTCACCCCGGTCTGGCGCATCGTCGTCGCCTCTATCCTGGCCGAAGTCTTGAGCGAGTTCAGCGACACCGAAATCTACCATCTGTGGACCACGCGGGTGACGCGCCGCTATCAATGGGCGCGGGTACTGGTCAGCAACAGCTTTAGCGTGCCGCTGGACAGTCTCATCTTTTGCTGGGGCGCGTTCGGCGGGGTGCTGCCCGGAGCGACGGTCTGGTCTATCTTTTGGGCCAACGTACTGGTGAAAGGAGCGGTCACGCTGGTGAGTTTGCCGGGGATTTATCTGGTGCGAGAAGGGTAGCAAGTGTGCAAGTCTGCAAGTGTGCAAATGATATGGGTGTGTTTCATTTACTTTAGAGGCAACCAAAATCAATGCGGTGCAATTGAGCGCCGTCGGTTGAGTAGGCCTTTAGGCCGTATCGAAACCCCTGGATTG
>QMOE01000437.1 GCA_003648125.1 Chloroflexota bacterium | reverse complement strand
CACCCGCCCCGGCATGGCTCTCAGTCAGCGGGAACTGTGGCGAGATTTGTCCGCAGCCCGCAAGAACGCACTGCAACAAGCCCGCCTGGTGGGACTGGGGCTTTTTCTCAAGCTCCTCATCCATCGCTTATCTCTGAGCGACGCTGAGCAGCGCATCTGCAAAGTACTCGACGTGCGCGGGCGGGCCGTCCCATTTTCCTACCCAGAGGTAGGGATGGATGTGGACAAGCCGTTCCAGTTAGAGATCGTGCGCGCTGAACTGGAAGCACGTGCCGCCAACGCTGTGTAAAAGTGGATTCTTTGCAGCGACTCGTCGCCCTCGACCAACAAATTTCGGCGCGGATCGCCATTCCGCGCGAGCCGCGCTTTTTGTATCTGCTGACGCTGCTCGCCGCCCACACAGGCGATAGCCCGCTTTGGTTGCTCGGCGCAGGAGTGGCGATCATCTGGGGAGATGCGTTCTGGCGCGGTTTCGGCTGGCGCGCGCTGATTGGAACACTGGTCGCTGGCACGGTCACTACTGCCCTCAAGTGGATCTTCCGCCGCCAGCGCCCGCCGGGAGAAGGGCAGGGGTTCTATACCCGCTTCGACCGCCACGCTTTCCCATCCGGCCACGCTGGCCGCTCCGCCTGCATAGTGCTGCTGCTGATTCCGCTCCTCCCGCTCTGGGGAGCCGTGCTGCTGCCGCTCTGGGCCGGGCTGGTCGGCCTGGCCCGCGTCGCGCTCCAGGTGCACTTTGCCTCAGACATCCTCGGCGGTTGGGCGGCGGGTTTATTGGTCGGTGCGGCACTGATGTTGGCCTTTTGACCCGCCGGAGTAACTGCTCAGGCATAGCCCGCAAGCTTTCAAGGTTCCTGGCACTTGCACAAAAGTGCCGGGAACCTGAGCAGTTACCCGCTGGAGATGTTTTGGCAATGTCTGCCAGTTCCATCCCCCGCGCAACACAATTTTTGGAAACATCACCCGACCACCACAAGCGATTTCGCCAACCCTCCCCCATATTTTGGGGTTACGCCCATCATCACCCCACAGGGGTGGAGAATTTTCAGTGCGCCGCCAACTGAATTGGGCACTCGCTTTGACCTACCTTAAAATCCACTTTCTTTTAAGTTCAAGACGGCTAAATCAGTTGTCGTGAATGCATTCCTTTGGTAGAATAGCGCCGCTTCACAGGGAGCACCGGTCACCGCGAGGAAAAGTTTTTTACCACGTCAGATACTCTAGCTTGTGCTATACAGTCCACAAGCGGGTTGCTGCGCCTCATTCTTCTGGTCATCGCCCTGCTTCCTAAAACCAATTTGTTCGTCCCAAATCACATTTCAACAGTCCTGCAATGAAACCTGCCCTTGTCTGGTCAGCCGCCCTCGGCGAACTCGAACTACAGATGACACAGGCCACCTTCGACACCTGGCTACGCGATTCCAGGTTGGTAAAATACGAAGATGGCGTATTTGTCGTTGGGGTCAAGAGTGGATATGCCAAGGACTGGTTGGAGAACCGGCTGCTTGGAACCATCAAGCGCACCATCGCCCGGCATGCAGGAAAAACGGTCGAGGTCAAATTCGTCGTGTGGAGCGGCGATCTCCAACAACGAGAGAGTATTTCTCTGCTCAACTTGCCCACGCAGGAGCCAAAACCAACTACAGCCACTGCTCCCACGAACTTGAACCCACGCTACATCTTTGATAGTTTTGTGGTGGGGCAGGGCAACCGATTGGCCCACGCAGCTTCTATGGCCGTGGCCGAAAACCCAGCGGATGCCTACAACCCGCTCTTCATCTACGGGGGAGTGGGACTAGGCAAGACGCACCTGCTGAACGCTATTGGGCACACGTGCCAAGCGGAGGGACTGCAAGTGCTCTATGTCTCGTCCGAGGAATTCACTAACGATTTCATCGAGGCCATTCGTTCCCACACCACCGATGGCTTTCGCGAAAAGTATCGCACCGCCGATGTGTTGCTCGTGGACGATATCCAATTCATCGCCGGCAAAGAACGCACGCAGGAAGAATTTTTCCACACCTTTAACGCCCTCAACGGCACGGGCAAACAGATCGTCGTCTCATCAGATCGAACACCGAAGGCAATGATCACATTGGAGGAACGGCTCTGCTCCCGCTTCGAGTGGGGGTTAATTGCCGACGTTCAACCGCCTGACTTGGAGACCCGCACTGCTATCCTGCGCTCCAAGGCGTCCACCTACGATACAGCGGTTCCCGACGAGATTCTCGACCTCATCGCCAGCCGGATAGAGAGCAACATCCGCGAGCTTGAAGGTGCGCTCAATCGAGTGCTGGCCTTATCCAATCTCACTCACCAACCTCTGACATCGGAAGTCGTCGGGGCCGCGTTGAGCACTCTGCTTCCCCAACGCGACCAACTGACCGCCGAGCAGATCGTAGAAGAAGTGGCCCATCATTTCGGAATCGCTGTTCCCGCGCTCCGGGGCCGCAGCCGCAGTCGGGCTATTGCACGCCCGCGCCAGATCGCGATGTATCTCATCCGCAAGGAGACGGGGGCATCGCTGCCTCAGATTGGAGCAACGTTAGGGGGACGCGATCACACCACCATTCTCTACGGCTGCGAGCGCATCGCTAATCTCATCGAAGAAGACACCGGCATCCGCAGCGAGGTTATCACGCTGCGCCAGCGACTCTACAACAACGGGAAGTAAGTGTGGGGCAAATTGGCAATTTGCTCTACGTTGGCCTCAAAAGATCGCTCTCTCACTTTCCACAGCCTCCCCACGATATTCACACCTGCCACTCCTGGCTTTCCCAATTCCATAACCCCTATATCTAGGGGGAACATCCACCCCAAGCTTGATGGAACACGTCATTTCTGTGGATAACTCTTGGTTTTCCGTGGATAACTGCGACCATCTGAGGATAACTT
This sequence comes from Chloroflexota bacterium, assembly GCA_003648125.1. Next base: position 524 of record QMOE01000437.1, on the reverse strand, counting down.
GCCCTGGCACAAATTTCTATCCATAAACCAGAGGATACTAACTTTTCAACCAATGCCTTCCCTAAATCTACCTGCTTCCCTTTTCCCACCTTATCCACATCGACCTGTGGATAAGCCATGGCAACGACAACCGCCATATATGGTATGCTCAATACATCCCTTTCACCACAGCTAAGGAATGTAGACTCGGTCCCCAACAATATCCCCGCTTTCCCCAGTCCTATTACTATGACTAATAACTACTTTAATTATTTAATCTACAACTATATAGAGCCTTGCAAAATGACGCTGTAGATGGTATAATTTGTCTACATTGGGCGGTTAGCTCAGATGGCTAGAGCGCCACGTTGACATCGTGGAGGTCACAAGTTCAAGTCTTGTACCGCCCACCATCAGACCGATCAGCAATCTCGCTGGTCGGTTTTTTGTTTCCTCCTCTCAACGAATGGGGTGGTGGACGCGGGTGAAATTAAATGGGTGTGTTTCAAATGTGTTGGGTAGGCGCGCTTTCCATAGCGCGCGGT
>QMOE01000436.1 GCA_003648125.1 Chloroflexota bacterium | reverse complement strand
TGCACATTGAGCAAGAATTTGGAAACACAGAGCTTTACAGAGAAGACACAGGGAGACGCAGAGAAAAACTCGGTGAATCTCTGTGTCTGCGAAGCCTCTGTGGTCTCTGTGTTCCTTTTTGATTCTGGCTTGTCCAGGTTAGGAAATCGCGGCTACATTTTCGTCCTTGAGGGTGAACATAGTTCATGATAACTGCCATGAAATTTCTGATTGCGACTCAAAATCCAGGCAAAACACGCGAGTTTCAGCTCTTGCTTGCCCCGCTGGAAGATAAATTGTGCTTCCCGGCCGAGCTTGGCTTGCAGATCGAGGTAAACGAGGACGGCAGTACCTATGCCGATAACGCCCGCAAGAAAGCGCTGGCTTATGCACGCGCATCAGGGATGCTCACATTGGCGGATGATTCGGGGCTTGAAGTGGATGCGTTGGACGGTGCGCCCGGTATTCGCTCTGCCCGGTACGCTCCCGGTCACGACGCCGACCGGGTAGAGGCGCTGCTGGCGCGTCTCCGGGGCGTGCCCATGGAGCAGCGCACGGCCAGATTTCGCTGTGTGATCGTGATCGTGACGCCGGCCGAGGAAATCTACAGCGTCGAGGGTGTGTGCGAGGGACTGATCGCCTTTGAGCCGGCCGGTCAGGGTGGCTTTGGCTACGACCCGGTCTTTTACCTGCCTGATTGGGGTTGCACGATGGCTCAACTACCGCCGGAGGAGAAGAATCGCATTAGCCACCGCGCTCGAGCCGCTGAGGCGGCGATGCCCATTCTCCGCCGTTTGGCGGCCTGATGTTGCCAGTTGTCATTGCTTTTCTTTGATGGTATAATAATTTACGAGGTCGGTGACTATTTATTGCACAACCTCGAATAAAATGTAATGGATGATTTATCACTCCCTGCCCTCGTTAGAGGGGAGAGTTGCAACCATACGGCGGACGCCGATCCTTCTCGCACCAGCCCCCTCATCCTACGGTTCGTATCCTGGTGCGTGATTATGATTTGGCGCACCTGTGTGGATTGGAGCGCCAAGCGTCCCTTCCTGACCCGCGCTACCGCTCATCTGAGCATCATTATTCTCACTCTAACCGCCATTGTTCTGAGCGGCGTAGGGATTCCAGCACCACGGGCTGCCATGGGAGGAGCGTTCGGCGACGGCGCTGCCTTCCCCTCAGACCAAACGGCTCCGGCGGGGCCGCAACCGACGCCGCTGTCTGGCTCCTTATTCGCCGACCTGCTGGGGACAGGTGCTGATGTGGTGGCTCGATTACCCATCCCCCACACTACTATCCCGGAGCGGGCGCGGGCGAAGGTGATAACCTATGCCGTCCAGGTGGGTGACACCATCTTTGACATCGCTATCCGGTTTGGCCTTTCGCCGGACACGATCGTTTGGAGCAACAGTGAGGGTATCAAGGGCGCTCCCTGGCTGATCCAACCGGGGCTTGAACTTTTCATCCTCCCCGTAGACGGCGTATATCATACCGTCCAGGCCGGGGAGACGATAGCGAGCATCGCAGCTGACTATGAGATTGAGCCAGCGGCTTTATGCAACGAGTGGAATGAACTCGAGGAAGGGGATCAGCCGCAGGCAGGACAATTGCTCATTGTGCCGGGAGGCAAGGGGGAAGACGTAGATTGGACGCCGCCGCCTTTGTACCCGCGTCCTGGGCCGGCTGGGCTTAGTTACGGCGTCTGCCGGGGCACAGCGGTTTCCGGCCCCGGCGCAAACGGTTGGTTTGTCCTTCCCACGGGCAGTCCCCGTGTTTCCGGGTGGTATTTCCATGACCCGCGTAACCCAACGCACATCGGGCTGGACTATGCTTGTCGGACGGGTGACACTCTATACGCTGCGGATAGCGGCGTCGTGACTGTCGCGGGGTGGAACGGCGGATATGGCATCCTGGTCGAAATCAACCACGGTAACGGCTTTGTCACCCGCTATGGTCACCTTAGCGAGTTGGCCGTAGGATGCGGGCAACCGATTTATCAAGGTCAGGTGATTGGCTATTGCGGCAGCACGGGCTGGTCTACTGGTTCCCATCTGCACTTTGAGATTCGTAGCCAGGGTATACCGCAGGATCCACAGGCTTATTTACCATAATTGGGGATAAATGATGCGGTTAAAACAACGCAATGTTTTGAGAGTGGTGGGATTGGCTATGCGCCATTGGTTCGAGGAAGCTTTTCCCCCCGCTTTTGCCTGGCTGGCGACCATGGTCTATCGGGTAGTGGGCGATTGGCGTAGTTGGCTTCCACTGTCCATGCGAACGAGCGCACATTTGGCGATCATCGTCGTGGCGATTGCGACCATCGCGCTGAGCAATGTGAAATGGCCCGCGCAGGCTGCTTCTGGTCCCCTCGCACCCGTGCTATCTGCTTCCGCTGAGAATGCAAAGAGCGAGAACGAAGCGGGGAATGTACTAAACATACTCAACGAACACAGTGCTGCGAATTTCCAGAACAGCAGCAACAGTGCTGCCGAAGGGGCCATCACCCGGATGGCCCAGCCCGATACCATCATTCCCGAACGTCCGCGCTTGGACATTATCACGTACACCATCCAGCCTGGGGATAACGTTCAAGCCATCGCCGACTTTTTCCATTTGGAGCCTACCACGGTCATGTGGGCCAATCCCGCCATCGAGGACGCCCCCGATCTTTTGCGAATCGGCCAAGAGGTGATTATCCTGCCGATTGACGGGGTCTATCACGAAATCGCCGAGGGTGACACGCTGGAATCCGTAGCTGAAAAGTACAAGGCGGAGCCAGAGGCAATTGCTGCCTGTGAGTACAATCATCTGGAACCTCCCGATCAACCGCTTGAGGAGGGGATGTATCTTATTGTACCGGGGGGCGAGAAACCTTACGTGCCCAAAGTGGTCACCACGTACGCCGGGTCTGTTCCAGAGGGCGCTCGGGGGACGGGGCGGTTCCAATGGCCTGTGCTGGGCAGGATCACGCAGGGGTACTGGTACGGTCACCGGGCGATTGACATCGGTGCCCCTATCGGCAGTGCGGTGCAGGCGGCCGATGGTGGCTTTGTCAGTTTTGCTGGTTGGACTGACGTGGGTTACGGTTATCTGATCGTGGTTGATCACGCCAACGGCTTTGCCACTTATTATGCTCACTTGAGCAACATGTACGTCTTTGCGGGGCAGGCGGTGGAGCGGGGACAGGTCATCGGTGCAGTGGGCAGCACCGGTCACTCGACCGGCCCGCATTTGCATTTTGAGGTACGTTACTACGGGGCATTACAAAACCCGCGCGCGTATCTGCCGTAGGGGCGAAGCATTGCTTCGCCCCTACTAACGGTTGTCGCATATTCCCAGGTGCGAAGCAATGCCTCGCCCCTGCTAACGGTTGTCGCACATCTCCTGGGGCGAAGCATTGCTTCGCCCCAGGGGTTGCCTATTTAGCGTACTCCTCCGCTCGCACTTCGC
>QMOE01000435.1 GCA_003648125.1 Chloroflexota bacterium | reverse complement strand
GATAGACCGGCCCAGGGGCTTCGGTCGGAGACCTCACCCAACCAGGCGTCGCCGGGCCGTTTCACCGGTGGAGGAATACCCGCCACCGGGCGGGTAGGGGGTGTTCATTTTCCTCTTCGTCGGCGACGGACACGTCGTCCGCCACTTGTTCCGTTTGCGGGACGCGCCGTGGTTCCCGCTGTGCTATCGCGCGTCGGGCGGGAGGGCGACCCTGTCTTGGTTGAGCCGCGCACCAGCCAGCGACCCACCACCCGCACCAGCGCGCCTGCCGCTTTGGCCAGCAGCCCCACTCCGGCGACGGCAACCGCTGCACCTGCTGTTTCTGCCAACGGACTGGGGTGGTAGGGAGTGGGGGCGGGCCGGGCGGGGGCCGGGACCAGTTCTCCTTTAACCAACGGTTGGATGGCCCCCTCAGGGCATGGTTCGATGCAAACACCGCAGCCGGTGCACATTTCCTCGTTCACGTGAGCTTTGCCCTCCACCAGGGTTATGGCCCCGGTGGGGCACAGCGGGACACACATGCCGCAGCCCGTGCAACGGGCCGTGTCCACCCACACTTTTTGTGTATCCATCATCCCTTCTCCACGACCAACGTCATCCCGATGAATCCTCCCCAGGGCAGAGGCGCTTGCTGCCACGGCCATTGGCGCGGGAAGAGGGTCGTGCGCCATACGATGTGCACCCGTCCGCCGGCAACCGACCGCAGCAATCGTTTCAACTCCCATATGCTATAGAAACGTGCCTCATCGTAAACGGTATGGCGGAAAAGCCCTGTCACCCGCCGCTGCAAGCCGAGCACGCTCCAGCGGTTGAGCACGCCCAAGATCAATCCGCCCCGGGCCACCCGCAGCGACTCCACCAGCGCCTCGCGGGGCCGCTCCAAGAACTCGAGCGCGGTGACGAGCACCGCTATGTCGAACGTGTCATCAGCGAAGGGGAGATGATGGGCATCGCCCTGCACCAGAGGAATAGCGTTCAATACCTGCGCCTGTGCCAACATCGCTACCGAGCGGTCCAATCCCACCACCGTCTGCCCCTGCTCACTTAACCAACGACTAAAATGGCCCGTGCCGCAGCCGACCTCCAACGCGCGGGTTGGGTGCGGCAAGCGTTGAAGCAGCCAACCCAGGACAGCCTTCTCCAACATATCAGCCCGCCGCCCCGCCGGCGTCTCGTACCAGGATTCGTAGTGCGCAACGTCGAAACTCAAATCCCTCACGTCCCATCTGGTGATGGGCAAGCATTGGAAAGCGTGACCACCATCACCGCGTCTCCGCGCTCCGAGGCCATGTGGAACGCCTCTCGCAGAGCATCGAAAACCGCCTGCTCCTCCCCCCACACCAGGGTACTCATCGCGCCAAGACGGGTCCCGAGGCCACGCTCGCGAAAGAGCCGCACCACCTCGCGGACGGCCGGCCCCAGCGAGGCTTGCCGCAACGGGTAGAGGCTGACCTGTGCCGTGATTTCACCCATCTCCCCTTTATCCTCCCCGGTAAAATTTGCGTACGTAGAACCTGTATCCATCGTATTGCGTCTCGACCAACCGGCCGCGCGCGACCAGCCCACGCACGATCGACCGGTCCGCCCCGGCCCGCGCCAGGAACTCGTCCACCGCCTCCTCCCGCATCGGGTGGACGGAGGTGATGCTCAACAGATCATCTTCCACGTTACCGGTAAAGGCGAACTTGTTCCCCTCGTAGCCGATCAGGTACTCGGCCCGCGTCACGCTTCCGCTAAAAATCTGGTGGGCGCGGACGATCGTGCCCTCGTCGGGCGGGCGTACCCACTCCTCGGCCGGCGGCCTGGTGGGGATGGAGAGATAGGCCACGGCTGGCCGCAAGCGGCCCAAAAAACCGGCCACCTCGCTCAGCAGCGCATCGTCGTCATTGACCCCCGCGACGAGCATCGTCTCCGTCACCAGTTCCCCGGTGTAGACGGACGCGAATTCGAGCAGCCCGTCCAGAATCGCATCCAGTTTCAACGAACCGTGAGGCCGGTCCACCTTGTGCCAGACCCCCTCCCGCGTGGCATCCACCTTGACCGAGACCCAGTCCGCCTGCGCCAGCGCCGCTCGCACGTCGGCGTGCCAGATGAGGGAACTGTTGGTGATGACAGCGATCTTTATCCCCAGCGGGCGCAGCAGCGCGATCTCGCGCCCCAGGTTAACGTCCAGTGTCGGCTCGCCGTCGGGCACAAAGGTGAGATAGTTAACCGGTTCCCCGGCCTCCCCGGCCTGCGCAACTTTCTCCTGCACGTCCCGCAAGACGTCCTCCGGTTCGTAGAACGGTTGCCGCTTGACCTGCATCTTGATGGTGCGCCCCAACTGGCAGTAGATGCAGGAGTAGGTGCAGACTTTGGGGGGGATGTTGTTGACCCCCAAACTGCGCCCCAGCCTCCTGGATGGAACCGGCCCAAAAGCGATCATAGCTCGACCTTTCCTCGCCTACCGAAAGAACGCCGCATCCCCCACGTGAAACCCAAAAGCGTCACGAGCCTTGGCGACGCAGCAGGGGTGCATGGGCGGCAGTTCGTCCGTGGGGCCAAAGTAGCGATACCCCAGAATCTCGTCCATGTCCGGCTCCGGTCGCCCTCCCACCACGCGACACTCGAAAAAGTTGATCACCGGCTGCACCCGGTCGCCGTTGGGGTAAGAGATGGCGTACTCTGGGCCGGAATAGACGCCGATCAGCGCGACCGGCTCGACCTCCAGACCGATTTCTTCGCGCACCTCCCGCACCACCGTCTCGGCGGCCCGCTCCCCCGGATCCATCGCGCCGCCTGGAAAGCTCCACAGATCATCCCCGTCACCGCGCCGCAGGAGCAGAATGCGTCCCGCCTCATCTCTAATGCAGGCCGCCGCAGCGGGGGAGAGCAACAAATCGTGCCCCACGCACTCACGCAGGCGGGCAAAGTAGTCACTCATTCCCATCGCGTCCCTCTATCCTCCCCGCCCGACGGTGGGGATGACCTGGGGCCGTTCGCCCCGCCGGCGTCGCTCCACCAGAGCGTACACTTCGTCAAACGTTTCAGTAAGCTCACTCATCGAGTCGGAGAGCGAACCGACGCTGGTCAACACCGGCTGGAACCGCGAGTTGTCCCTCATCCGCACAAAATTGGGGCTGCCCCTCCTGCCCAGGACGACATCACAGTCCGCAAATATGTCCGCGGCCGCCGCTAGTTTTTTGGGATCACCGTGCACGCCCTTTTCCTCTTCGGGCGAGGTGTCGGCCCTCTTCTCTACGAGGAGTGAACTGCCATTCTCAAAGAGATCAAAGACGTAAAAGTCCTGCGCCGTACCCATGCGGTCCGGTACGATATTTGCGCCGTCGTTCGAGCCGGCGACAATCCTCAGTTTTATCACGTTTCCTCTCCTTTTTATATCGTCAGTCCGGTCTCGAACCCCTCGTAGACGGCATCTATCGCCTCGCGCGGTTCCACGCAGTC
>QMOE01000434.1 GCA_003648125.1 Chloroflexota bacterium | reverse complement strand
ATACGCTCTTTGCCGCGCTTGTCGCTACTGCGGCCGATCTGGACGGCGACGCGGGTGCGCGGGCGTTCGCCAGTCCCTTTGAGGACGACAATCGCAAGCCGCCTTTTCTGCTCACCTCCGTCTTTCCGCGCGCGGGCAACCTGCTGCTCTATCCCTTTCCTTTCATCAGGGCCAAGTTGGACGAAAAACGCGGCCAGCGCAAGCTGTTCAAGCGGCTGCGCTACGTCTCGCCCGCCATCTTTGCCCGCATCATCAACCGGCAATCGCTGGACGAGTACGCCGACGGCACGGAGGACAAGGGCACCTTTTTGCAAGACGGCAAAATCTGGCTCGCCGCCGAGGAGATCAATGGGCTGCCAGCGAGTTGGCAGAAACTCGCCCCTGAAGCGGTCAGAAAGCGCTCGGACTGGCACGGGTGGCTGGAGGGGGAGGAGGGGCGCAAGTGGCTCGGTGGACAAAAGGTGTGGCAATCCCGACCCGTGGACCGCGTCACTGTGGATCGCGTCGCCTCCGCTTCCGCCATCTACCGCATCGGGCGCACCGTCTATGCTCCCGGCTGCGGGCTGTGGTTCGGCGCGCAATGGCCCGCTGGCCTCGACGCCAGCGCGCAGGAGCAACTGGAAACGCTGTTGGTCCACCTGGGCGACCGCGGACTGGGCGGTGAGCGCTCCGTGGGCTATGGTCAGTTCACCTGGAAGCAGGCCACTGCGCTCGACCTGCCAGAGTGCGCGCCGGACGGCCCGGCGTTGACTCTCTCCCGCTACCTGCCCCGCCAGGAGGAACTGCCCGCCGCCTTGCAAGGAGACGCCTCCTACCGCTTGTCGCCGGTGGCGGGCTGGCTCAACGCGCCCGGCCACAAGGCCCAGCGCAGAAAGCAAGTGCGTCTACTGACGGAAGGCTCTGTCTTCCAGCCCGTCGGAGCCGGGCCGTGGGGCCGCCTGGCCGACGTCCACCCCGTCGCTTGGGACAGTCATCCCATCTGGCGCTATGGTTATGCCTGCCCGGTGGGCATCCAACCGCAGGAGGTGAACGATGCCAGAGATTAGCCAACACTATACACTCAACCTGATGACGCTCAGCCCCCTGCACGTTGGCACCGGTCAGGAACTCTTGCGCGATTACGACTATGCCGTCCGCAACGGGCGCACCTGGCGCATAGACGAGGACGCGCTGCTCGACGCCGCGCTGGGCGAGGGCGAGTTTGACGAGGCTCTGCTGCGCCGTCCGGCGGCGGAACTGTTGCAACCCGCCGACTTTCGACCCGATTCCGGCCTCTTTCGCTACGTCGTCAAAGGCGCGCCGCGTTCTGGGCAAAAGGGGGCGCGGCTGCGCGAGCAGATCAAGAACGTCTTTGACCAGCCCTATCTGCCCGGCTCGTCGCTCAAGGGCGCGTTCCGCAGCGCCATCTTTGATTGGGCGCTGGCGCAGAACCCCCAGGCGCTCGATACGCGCCGCCTCAAGGACAGCCGCAAGTGGGCCGCCCAACCCATCGAACAAGCCCTGCTGGGCCGCAATCCCAACTATGATCTGCTGCGCGCACTGCACGTGAGCGATAGCGTTCCCCTGCCGCCCAACGAATCTCTCTCCATCGAGAACGCCCAGGTCATCACCGGCGGGCAGCCGGGGTCGCCCATTGAGCTAGAAGCGCTGCGTCCCAATATAAAGCTGCGCGCCGGCGTCAAGCTGGACCTCTCGCTCTTTACCCCCCAGTCCGAGCGCAAACTTGGCCTGGGCGACAAACTCGATTGGCTGCGCGACCTGATGACCGTCTGCCGGGCGCGAGCGACGCCCATCCTGGCCGCCGAGCGGGATTGGTTTGCCAAACGATACCCCCGCTCGCCCGTCACCGACTTTTACGCCCAACTTTACGAACTGGTAGCCAGTCTGCCCGACGAGCGCTGTTTGCTCCAGGTGGGCTGGGGCGGCGGCTGGCTCAACAAGACCGCCGGTATGCGCCTGAGCGACCGCCAGCGCGAGGAGGTCATCCGCCGCTACCGTCTGGCGCGGGGCAAACGCCAGACGGGCGACTCTTTTCCCAGGAGCCGCCGCGTCGCGCTGGACGGGCATGGCCGCATCGTCGCTCCTCTCGGCTGGGTGCTGATCGAGATGAAGGAGGTGGCCTGATGGCTGTGCTGTTGCTTGCCAACGTCGGCAATCACGACGTTAAACTGACCGACTCGACGTTGCTGCCAGAAGCGTTACAAGGCCATCGTCTCCCGGCTCGCACACTGGGCGACGAACTGTTATCCAACTATGACCACTATGCCCGTTCCATCACTCTTCCTATGATCGGTGTTTGCGCGCGCTGGCTGTTGGAAGGCGTAGGGGTCGCGCCGGAGGAACTCTACATACATCTCTTTGCCTCTGAGCAACCTGCGCCGCCCGTTACTCCCCAGAGTGAATGGCTCAAGGATACAATCTCTTTTGCTCAACTAGTTCGACGTTTCTTACTGGACGGCGGTCTGGAATGGACGACCGAGATTGAGCAGGACGGCAAACGACGCAAAAAACGACGGCCTCTCCGATTGCCCAAACGACAAGTGCGTGTCCACACTATTCCTGGAAATCCAGCCGACTATAACAACACCCTCGATTACTTTAACCGGGAACTGGGCAAGCTGGCAAGCCGGGTCGGCGCAGATGACGCGGTATATCTGGAAGTGACCGGTGGCACACCGGCGATGACCTCGATGCTAATTGTCGCTGGCGCAGATGTTTTTGGACAGCGAACCCATACTCTCTACGTCGAGCGTGGCGCCGACCGGCCTTATCGCGTCGGTATCGGGCGACGATTTTTCTCCCGCCGTGCTCGCGCTGCCCTGCGCGATCAACTAGAGCTATATGCCTACGCCGTGGCTGGTGCTACACTAGAGGCCGAGGCGCAACTCGTCACCCCAAACGCCGAACAACGCGCTCTGCTATCGGCATTGTTGAGCTATGCCGACCGCCGTCTGGCCTTTGACTTTGAGCGTGCTCGCAATGCCCTGCACGAGGCTTATCAATACGCCACCGGCGCTACCCAATCACAAATACAATACTGGCAGCGCGAGTTAAAGGGCCAAGACAACACTGCTCTCCTGGCCGAATTGATCCACAGCGCCCGTATCAAGTATGAATTGGGCGACTATGCCGACTTTACTCAACGGCTCTTTCGCTTCCAAGAAGCCAGTTTCCGCCATCTGGCCGAGCAGATGGGGATGCGTTACAAAGACGGAAAGGGCGACGAATACGTGGACCAAACGTGGGTGAATGGCGTCCCCGGACTGGGCCAATTCCTGGCAGACTATACCGCCCCCGATGGCAAGCAGTACAAGCCTGTGCGCGTCGCTAACTCGCTCAATCGCATCAGTCTAGGGGCAATCGTTGATCACTTTGTCCATCACGACCCCAGGTGGAGACCATTGCGCCAAGTGACAGATGACATTCACCATCTCTCGGCTGTCGCGCAACT
>QMOE01000433.1 GCA_003648125.1 Chloroflexota bacterium | reverse complement strand
ACTTGATGACATTGGGGAATATGGACGTCGAAACTTGTTTCGGTCTTGCAGGAACAAGTTCCGGTCGGCAAAAACGCCAAGTTGACGCATCAATCTGGTTGACCGACAAATTTAACATTCGGTGGTAGTAACGACTTTAGTCGTTCGTTAGCGCCCAAAAAACGACCAAGTCGTTACTACGACCCCGTTAAACAAAGAAATCAGTGTGTATCCGTGAGCAATGTTAAAAGTGTCAGTCAATCAGCGCATCAATACTGAAATCCATGCTGAAACGACCGGCCCGGAGACTGCCTCCGGGCCGGTTTCTCGTAATCATTTACCCATCCGGCAACTCGAACTCGGCGATGACCGGCGCGTGGTCCGGCTCCGGATACTTGACATCGCTCGCATAGGCGACGGATTCGTCGTGCAGCGTTTCGTTGTGTATCTCGGAACCCTTGTAATACGTCAGCAGAGCACGGGATACCAGCAAGTGATCTATCATCCTGGGCTTACCCAGGTACAAGAACGAGTATCGAGATGGCTCGGGAATCGTCCGCTCACAGGGCACCATGACACGCTTGATCAGAGCACTATTCCCCGTGTTCTCAATATCACCGCGTATGGCTTCCACGGCCACTTCGTGGGGATCGGCGTTGACATCACCACACACGACAATCAGCGCGTCTTCATCATCATCGAATAACTCGTCTATCAGCATCCGCGTCTCCAGGGCCTGGCCGACCCGCTTCATCGCGGAGATAAAAAAGCCCTCGGCCCAACCGGAGGCGGTTCTCCAGGTATAGTTGTTCACCTTCTGGCCTTCGATGGACGAGGGCCGCCGGGATTTGAGGTGCAGGTCAATGACGTGCAATACCTCGTCGTTGTCCAGCCTGATCTTGGCGTGCAGGATCGGTCGCTCCCACGTAATTTTTTTGACCTGATCCTCTTTCGGCCTCGCCGTCACTTGCTGATAGTAGGGGGCAGGCGCATAGTTGTGTTTGTACTGATGGTGCTCGGTGATCTCGTACCGGCTCAAGATGACGAGGTTGCGCTCATCGTAGACCTGCGTGCCGTCGCTGGTTACCGTGGAGACCCCGTGGTACCTGGCGTAAGGTGTACCTGATAAGAGTTTGCCCAGCGCCAGCAGACGCCGGGGATGTCCTTCCGCTTCTTGACCGTTGACCTCCTGCAGGCACAAAACGTCGGCATTGACCCTGAGCAGTTGGGGGCGCATCATGGCAATGCGCTGATCCAACGTCGGCTTCCGCCCAGGCCTGTCATCCAGATTCTCCAGGTTGAACGTGGCGATGCGTAGTACAATTGACATTTGTTTCCTCCTCCCGTCTCTCGGTCAAACGTCTCGATGTGAAAATGTTCTGGTTGCCCATCATCTTTTCCTCTGCTAGGGTTGTTTCCATTCTAGCATACAACAGTCACAACGTCAAAAGCGACCAATCTACCAATGTACCAATCTACCAACCCCCCGATTGGACAAATTCGCCAAGTTGGGGTAAATTATACTCGTGTTTGTCCACCACCAATCGCACCTAGGAGTTCCACAATGGCCCACTGCCCCAGTTGCGGACGTTACGTCGGGCCCTACGAGGCCTGCCCCTACTGTGGCGCCCACCTGACCAGACGCATCCCGATCCGCGTCGTCAAGATCGCCGCCATCCTGCTCGCCACCGTGGGACTCGCCGCCCTCTGGTTCGCCGCCACCCGCGCCGAGGTGCCGCTGATCCAGATCGGGCAGACCGGCGCGACGATGAACATGGCCTACGTGCGGCTGGAAGGCCACTGCACCCGCGCCCCCTCCTACGACCCCGAAAGCGACTATATCAGTTTCTGGATCGAGGACGACACAGGAGAGATACGTGTCTCGGCCTACCGGGCCGAGACACAGCAGATCATTGAGCAGGGCCGCGTGCCCGCGCTGGGCGACCTGGTCGAGGTGGCCGGCACGCTGCGCGTGCGTGAGGATTTCCTGTCGCTGACCATCAACGTGCCCGAGCAACTGGAAATCACCCGCGCCGAGCCGGTGGAGCGCGACATCGGTACCATCGTGCCGGAGGACCAATACCTGCGCGTGCGGGTGCGCGGCCAGGTGTGCCAGGTCTATGAGCCTTACGAGGGACTGACACTCATCACCATCCGCGACGAGACCGGCTCCATCCCCATCGCCGTGAGCGAGCACCTCGTCGCGCTCGACGGCCTCACTCCCACACTGCGCTTCTCGACAGGCCAGCCCGTCGAGGTCGTGGCGACCGTCTCGCTCTACGGCGACACCCCGCAACTCGTCCCCGCCTCCCTCGCCGACGTCGTGTCGCTCGACCAGGCGGTGCCCATCGCCGTCGAGAAACAGATCGGCGAACTGACGGCCGCCGACGCGGGCCAACTGGCCGTCGTGCGCGGCGCCGTCACCGAGGTAGACCCCTTCTCCTCCGGCGTCAAGTACACGCTGGACGACGGCACAGGCGCGGTCATCGTACTCCTGTGGCAAAACGTCTACGAGGCCATCCCCGACACCGGCCAACTGGTGACCGGTTCGCGGGTCGAGGTGGTGGGACGGATTGACGAGTACCGAGGTGAGTTGGAGATCATCCCGGATGAGGATGGCATAACCATCACTGGCGCCGGGCCGGCCTCTACCCCAGAACCGGCGCAGGCCGCCATCAACACCATCACCCCGGCTCAGGTGGGGCAGGTGGCGACCGTCCAGGGGGCCTTGGGGGAGAAAGAGACGTTTTCCGCCGGAATAAAGTTCGAGTTGAGCGACGGCACGGGCACCATCATCCTGCTCCTGTGGCAGAACGTCTACGACGCCATCCCGAACGCTGACCGGTTGGTGGCTGGGGCGACGGTCAAGGTGACAGGCGAGATTGAAGAGTACCGGGGCGAGTTGGAAATCATCCCGGAGGCAGATGGGGTGCTGGTGATGGAGTAGGATGGAAGAATGGAGATCGTTATGCAAATAAGACTGTTCACAGGCATTATGATCGCGCTAGCGCTGGCGCTGACCGGGTGCGGGGGGATGCCTGAGCCAACGGCGACACCCACAGCCACGCCATTGCCACCACCGACCGCTACGGCTACTCCCGCGCCGACGGAAACGCCACTGCCAACAGAGACGCCACAGCCAACCAATACCCCCACACCCCAACCCACCCCGACACCAACCGAAACGCCTACGCCGACGCTCACTCCCACGCCGGAGGAGACGCCGATGCCGGTGATAGAACTGACGCCCATCGAGGCCATCACCGCCGGCCGCAGCGGCGAGGAGGTGACGGTGGAGGGCACAGTCGTCGGCACAGCCAGTTTCTCGGCCGGCTTCAAGTTCACGCTGGATGACGGCACGGGCCAGATCGTGCTCTTGATGTGGCATAACGTCTACGATAACTGCTGGGACGCAGCAAACATCAACCTGGGCGCAAAGGTGCAGGCCACGGGCGAAATCGGCCAGTACGAGGGCGAGTTGCAGATT
>QMOE01000432.1 GCA_003648125.1 Chloroflexota bacterium | reverse complement strand
CTCACGTTTCACTTTGGGAATTCCTCGTCTACGCCCTCTGCCTCGGCGGCCTGGGCTTTCTCAACACCTGGGATTTTCCCATCTACCTCTTTATCGTCGCCGCCCCCCACGCCCTGGCCCATCTCAGCAATTCTCATTATGTCATTGCGAGGAGCGTTTCTTGCGACGAAGCAATCTCCTCCAATCGCTTGGAGATTGCTTCGTCCCGGGAAAAACGTCCGAGGCTCGCAGTGGCACCTCAAATTGAGAATTGCTGGGCCCATTTACGCTTTACGCATTACGCATTACGTTTTACGCTTCTCTTTATTCCTCTCCTCATCGTGGGTATTGTTCTCTACCTCCCTTTCTGGCTCGGCTTTCAATCCCAGGCCGGCGGCGTCTTGGTCAACTTGTTCAACGCTACCCGTTTGCCCCAGTTTCTGGTAATGTTCGGCCCGCTTGTTTTTATCGCCGCCGTCTTTGTCGCCGGCCAGGCGCGGCGAGAGGGCGTGCCAGCCCGCGAAGCACTCAAATGGACGCTGATCGCGTTCCTGTCCATCCTCGGCGTGCTGGCGATCCTGCTAGGCCTCACTGCGCTCTTGATCTGGCTGGGCGTGATTCCCGCTCAAGGGCCGGCGGCTTACGTGGCTGCCTGGCTGCGCGGCGGGCCGATCCCCGGCCTGGATGTGCCAAACGCGCGCGCGCTCATCTCGCGCAGCCTGCTCTCGCGCCTACTCAACCCCTGGGTCGCCCTCGGCCTCATCACCCTGCTCGCCACCATCTGCCTCATCCTCAAGCAACCGACGAGCAACCGTTCGCCATCCGCCATTCGTAAATTCGTCCTCCTCCTCCTCGCCACCGGCGCGCTCCTCACCCTCGGCGTCGAGTACATCTACCTGCGCGATAATTTCGGCACACGCATGAACACCGTTTTCAAGTTCTACTTTCAGGCCTGGGTGCTGTGGGCCATCGCCGGGGCTTACGCGCAGGCAGGATTTATCCGCCGGGGTGGAATGGCGACCATTGTCGCCCTGCTGCTCGTCGCCGCCGGGCTGATCTACCCCGCGTTGGCGATCCCAGCCCGCGCTGGCGAGTACGGCGGCCCACCCACGCTTGATGGCGCCGCCTACCTGGCCGAGACGCAGCCCGACGACTATGCCGCCATCGCCTGGCTCAACGAGAACGTCGTTGGCGATCCCGTCATCCTGGAAGCGCCCGGCGACAAATTTCGGGCCTACGTCTACGAGGCCCGCGTCTCTGCTCACACCGGCCTGCCCACGCTCCTCGGCTGGGCCGGGCACGAGCACCAGTGGCGCGGCAATTACGACGAGCAAGCTCTCCGCGAGCCTGATATCGAGACCCTTTACACCAGCACGAATCCCGGCGAGGTCTTGACCCTGCTGGACAAGTATGGTATAAATTACGTCTACGTCGGGCCGCTGGAACGAGCGCGCTATCCCGCCCCCGGCCTGAAAAAGTTCGCCCAACTAATGGAAATCGTCTACAGCACCGGGAATGTGACTATCTACCGCCGATGAACAACACAAATCACGAATCACGTTTCACGCTCGAGGCCGCGCTGTGGGTGCTCGTCGCCCTCGCCGCACTCGCGCTCCGTTTGGCCCACCTCGACGCGGCTCCGCTCAACGAGCACGAGGCCCACGAAGCGATGCTCGCCTGGCGGGCTGTGACCGGGCAAGGTATGCCCCAGGCTTCCTACAGCCCGCTGCTCCTGGCAGCCAACGCGCTGCTTTTCACGCTCTGCGGCGCGAGCGACGCCATCGCCCGCCTGTGGCCCGCTCTCTTGGGCAGCGCGCTTCCGCTCACGCCGCTCTTGTTCCGGCAGCGCATCGGGCGCGTGGGCGCTTTGGCGGCCGGGCTGTACCTGGCGCTCTCTCCCACCGCGCTCGTCGCCGCGCGCCAACTGGATGGCGCGGTGCTGGCCGCCGTGGGCGGGATGCTCTTCCTGGGCGGGCTGCTCCGCTTCCTAGACACGGACACCCGCTCCTGGCTCACCCTCTCGGCTGGCGGACTGGCGCTGGCCGTGACGAGCAGCCCGTCGGCCTACGGCCTGCTGCTAACCCTCGGCCTGGCCTGGCTGATTTTCACCCGGCTCCGGCCCCCACGCTTGGCATTTGACGCTTCACGCTTCACGTTTCATGCCGCGCTCGCCGCGCTCGCCCTCTCGACCGGCCTGGGCTGGAACCTGGCTGGAGTGGGGGCCGTGGGCGATCTGCTGCTGGATTGGTTCGCCCGCTTTAGCTCGCCATCGAACCCCGCCGTGTCGCTCTTGACCATGCTGACCGCCTACGAGCCTCTGGCTTTGCTCTTTGGTCTCGGCGGGCTGGTGTGGGCCGTCCGGCGCGGGCATCGTTTCGGCGCACTGATGGGGCTGTGGGCCGGACTGGGGGCCTTGCTGTTGACCCTGATGCCGGGACGGTCGCCGCTGGATACGCTGTGGATCATTCTGCCGCTGGCGCTGCTCGCCGGTATCGCCGTCGAGTCACTGGCGCGCAGCCTGCGGGAGCGTGGAGATTGGTTCGGCGAGGGAATATACATCCCCGTGACGATAATCCTGTGGACGCACACTTACCTGGTACTCGCTCGCTACGCGGCGCGCGGCGAGCCTACTGACCTGTTTCTGGCCCTGCTGGTGGTCGCCTTGCAGGCTGTGATAGGAATAATGTTCGCGCTGGCGATGAGGCCCGCTGCCGCTCTGCGCGGGGCCGCCGCCGGCATAAGTGTCGCGCTCCTGGCTTTCACCCTCTCCGCCGCTTGGGGAGTCGCCTACGCGCGCCCATCCGACCCGCGCGAGCCGCTGCTGCGCGCACCCACCGCTTTCGAGGTGCGCGATCTGGAGCAAACATTGCGCGAACTCTCCTGGCGCGAGACCGGGATAGCGACGACGCTGCCGCTCGCATTTGAGGCCGCGCCCGATTCGGTGCTGGCCTGGTACCTGCGCGATTTCAGCGCCGCTCGCCGGGTCGCAAGTCTGACGGCGGAGGATGCCGGCCTGGCGCTGATAACGTCGCAGCGCGATCTATCGCTGGCGGAGGGGGAGTACGTGGGACAGGATTTTGTGCTGCGGCGCAGTTGGAATCCCGATGCGGCCCGCTGCCCCTGGGGCTGGCCGCCGCAATGCAGCGCCGCTGTCAAATGGCTGCTGTTCCGGCGCACCCCCTCGCCACCCGTGGCCGATCAATGGGCCGTGCTCTGGCTGGAGAATAGGGAGTAGTACCTTATCAGTGAAATTCTTGTACACTGAACAAGAATTTTCGACAGGATTTACAGAATTGACAAGATTTCTCCCTCATCTTGTAAATCCTGTCAAAAACCTTTTTGGTTCTGGCTTGTCCAGGTTAGTGTACCTTATCGGTGAAATTCTTGCACATTGAGCAAGAATTTGGAAACACAGAGCTTTACAGAGAAGACACAGGGAGACGCAGAGAAAAACTCGGTGAATCTCTGTGTCTGCGAAGCCTCTGTG
>QMOE01000431.1 GCA_003648125.1 Chloroflexota bacterium | reverse complement strand
TTGTCTCGAAATTCGAGCGCCACTGTGTTCCCGTCGAGTGTGATGCGAGCGGTGATGCGCGCTGCGTCCTGTTCCTGCAAGCCGTGCTTGATGGTGTTGGTCGCCAGTTCGTTGATCACCAGTGCCAGATCGTGCGCCTGGTCAGAGGTCACGCGGACCGGGGAGGGAGCCACGTCTACAAAGACCCGTCTATCGCGCGGGAGCATCTGCAAGGAGGAGTAAATGACCTGTCTCGTCAGTTTGCTCAACGACAGGGGAGCCCACTCGGAGGCGGAGAGCAGGCTGTGCACTGTAGCCAACCCCTGCACCCGATTGACCAGGTCTTGCATGATGATTCGATAAATAGCCTGCTCCTCCCCACCCCAAGCTGAGGCTTCGACGTCACGCCGTTCGGCTTGGAGCAGACCAATGATAGCGGTCAGGTTGTTCTTGACCCGGTGGTTGACCTCGCGCAGCAGCATGGTTTTGGTTTCGGCGCTCTGCCGCGCTTCCTCGTACAACCGGGCGTTCTCGATGGCAATAGCCGCAGACGCGACCAGCGGTTCCAACAACTCTAGGTCTGTCTCGCCAAAGCGGCCCACCTTCGTATCCAATATCTGGAGTACACCGATCACGGCCTTTTGAACACGCAGCGGCACGGTGAGGATGGCGCGCAGATCCAATCCGGTTTGCTCATCCACGCCACTGAAATAGCGTTCGTCGGCCCAGGTATCCGGCACGATCAAGCTCTCGCCGTGGAGGGCCACCCAGCCACAAATTCCCTCGCCCGGCGCCAGCCGCCAGCCGCGCACTATATCGTCCTGGGGCGTGGCAGCCTGGCGGCAAACCAGATCGCCCGTCCCCGGCTCGATCAGCCAGACCGAGCAAGCGGTCACATCTAGCAAACGACGCACCTCTTCCAGGATTGTGTCGAGCACCTGGCCCAAGTCAAGCGTGGAAGCGAACGACTGGATCGCCCGGTTGAGCAGGGCCAACTCACGATTACGCCACTGCAACGCTTCCTCAGCCTGTTTGCGTTCGGTGATATCGCGCGCCTGTTGTATATTCTGTAGGCCAAGCAGAGAGATATTATTGGCCACGGTCTTGATAAAAGATATGGCCCGCTCAAGTTGTTCTTTTGATCCAATACTCAGTCTTTTCCCAGCGGCAACGAGTCGATCCGCATCCGCGCCAATCTCCTCAGCATAGCTACGCACCTTGTTCTCGGGGAGATCGCCTGTTACCCTCTGCCCAATACCCCACGTGGCTACGTGTTTATCTCCTACAAAAATCGGTACTGCGCCGTCTATAATTTCCTCAAAGTTCCTGCAGGTGGATGTTGTAGATAGGCCACGGGACGCCAGGCGGTAAAGACCCGAGTTTGAGACTTCACATCTTGCCATGCCCTTTGGGGTCGCGCGCACTATGGCGCAGAAATCACTGAAATTACTTGGCTTTGTTATCGGTACACCCTGGGCATCAAATATGAGAGAGGCGACGTCGTAGGATGCAGCGAACCCATCCTGCAACTCTTGCAGGATTCTCACATCAACGATGTCCGTCAGTTTCAAGTCACCCACTTTACCCACCGGCTGGGTCAATGCGAGCAATCTATGATCGAGCGCCTCCTGCGCCCGCTTGCTCTCGGTGACGTCGCGAGATACGCCCATGACCCCCACCGGCGCGCCGCGCGCATCGCGCAGAACTGAGGACGAAATAAGACTGGGGAAGACTTGGCCGTTCTTGCGCCGGGCGGAAACTTCCCGCACGCATTGGCCTTGTTCGAGCGTCGTCTGGTGAATTTGGAGACCTACTTGCGGATCTGCGTACAACACATCAACGTGTTTTCCCAGAATTTCCTCAGCCTGGTAGCCAAAGGTCTCTTGCGCCGCCCTGTTGAACTCGACGATGTGCCGCTCCATATCCACAGTGATAATAGTATCCAGGCTGCTATCAATGATCCTCCTGGCATATTCCTCTGATGCTCTCAAGGCATCTTCCATCTGCTGTCGCTCGGCGATTTCCTGCTGGGCCGCCTCGTACAGCCGCGCGTTCTCGATGGCCACGGCTACCTGGTTAGCCAGGGCCTGGGCGATTGAGACGTCCGCTGCGGTGTAGGAGCCGGGCTGCGTGCTGTCAACCATCAGGACGCCAATCATCTCGTCGCGCACCAGCAGCGGCGTCCCGATCCAGGCGCGGATATTCTCGGCCCCGGGTACCCAGATCCAGTTTTCGTTCTCCCGCACGTCGGCGATGACGACGGGACGGTGATCGCGGGACATGGCATGCAGGATGGGACTGTCGTCCAGGTGCAGGGCAACCTCGGTCTTTACCAGTTCCTCGTCCTCGTAGCCGCTCACGGCCGCCATGGTGCGCTCACCGCCGGCAAAGAGCAGGATGGAGGCAGTGTCGTAGGTCAACACGCGCTTTGCCTGGCGCAGGACAAGGGAGAGGACTGTATCCAGTTCCAGTGTGGAGCTTACGACGCGGGAGACCTCGCGCAGAGTGTCGGCTCTCTCGCGGGCGACCTGCTCGGCCTCGTACAGCCGGGCGTTCTCGATGGCCACAGCTGCCTGGTTGGCAAACAGGGTCGCCAGTTCGACGTCGGCCTGGGTAAAGGTTCTCGCCGCAGCATCGCCGTTTACGACCAGCACGCCGATGACCTCATCCTGCCACTTGAGGGGCACCTCGAGCGCAGCCATGAACGGTTGGTCAGCCTCGTACACCTCGGCTCGCCCTTCCCAGGTGCGGTAGTCGTCTACGATGAGGGGCTTGCCGCTCAGGAATACCTGCCCCGCCATACCCTCGCCCGGCTTGAGCGTCACGCCGACGTACTTTTCGGCAAAGCCGTGGCAGGCGGCCAGATGCAGCACTTGTCGCTCCCGGTCAGCCAGATAGATGCCCCCGGTCTCGGCTCCCAAGAGTTCTACGGCCCACCGGACAATTTCCTGCAGTAGCAGATCCGGCTCCCGTTGGCTGGTGAGGCTGAGGGCCGCATCGTACAGTGCTTGCAGTTCCTGGGCACGGCGCTGCTCGGCCCGATAGAGCCGCGCGTTCTCGATGGCGATGGCCACCTGATTGGCAAAGGTGGTCAACAAAGGCAGTTGACCACGAAAAGCACCGGGGTGCAGGCTATGCAGATAAGCCACACCCAGCATGTTTCCCCTGGCAACCAGGGGCAAGCCTGCGACCGCTTTAACGCCGGTTCTCACAATGTGCGGATTCGCCAGACGCGGCGCTCCCTCGCCCAGGGGGGGCATTATCGCGCCATCCTCGCCAATTTCGATGCTCACCGCCTGACCAGAACGCGCGATCCACTCGGTGAGGCCCCCATCCCGAACGCGAAACTCGATGGACGGCACGCCCGGCAACTCGTCGGTGCTCTGACTTATGCGCCCCGCTTCGTCTATCAGCAGCACGGTAGCGTAATCAGAAGCTGTCACCTTGCTGGCGAGGGATGCGATCTCTGCCAGCACCTGGTCAACCTC
>QMOE01000430.1 GCA_003648125.1 Chloroflexota bacterium | reverse complement strand
CTGCCAGCGTTCCTGGTAACGCGCCAGAAAAGAGGCCGAGAAATCACCCGCCGCCAATGCCTCGCACGCCACCCAACCAGCGAGCCGACCGCCCGCCACACCATTCGCGATACCTGCCTCGGTCAATGCTTCCACCATCCCCGCCGCGTCTCCAACGGCCAGCATTGAGTCGTCATAGATGCGGGCCGCCGGAATGACCGGCACGTGAGCGCCAGCCCGGCGGACGATGGGACGCTCACGTAGGTCGGGCCGCCCCTCGATAAAGGCCCGCAGCCGTGCTTCCAATTGACGACTGCTTCCCCGCGAGGGCAAGATGGTAATACCGACGTTGAGTAAATCGCGCTTGGGAAAGACCCAGATATAACCCCACGGGCTGATGCGAGCGCCAAAATGGACCTGATAATGGTCCAACGGCGTGTCCGGCCAGTCAAGCTCGTAGACCAAGCCCACGGCGGCAGAGGTCGGAGCGCGGACGAAACCCAGGTTGCCGGAGCGTGGGGCCAGCGTGTTTGGCCCGTCGGCAAAGACGACCAGCCGGGCGTAATGCGTGATCTCGCGCCGGGTCGCCCACTCGACGACAGTCACTTCTACTTTGCCCGTGCTCTTGCGCACGACGGCCCTGGCCTGGGTCTGGATAAAGAGTTCCGCGCCGACGGCAACGGCTTGTTCGGTCAACCAACGGTCCAACTCACGCCGCAGGGTGGTGACGTGCGGCATTGTGATCGTAGTGACGCCCCAGGGGAAATGGTGCTCGCGGCGCGTGATGCGTTTGTGGATCAGGCCGTCCGGCAGACCGATCTCTTCGACGTCCGCGCCCTCGATACCTCCGCCACAAATATTGCGCTGACCGGGATACTCGCCGCGCTCCAGCAAGGCGACACGCCAGCCGCCCTGGGCAATCTCGCGGGCAACCGACGAACCAGCAGGCCCAGCGCCGATGACGATCACGTCAAACATCACACTCACCCCGCTTTGTCAGCCATGTCCGCAGCATCCGCACAGGCCAGGTTTCGGTCCAACGCTGTGGATTGTACAACCCGTACAGCGAGGCCAGCCCGACGATAAAGACAGCGTTGGGCCAGTAGCACACCGTCAACCAGAGCGCCAGGTAGAGCGGCAGCAGCACCGTCGGGAAGGGATGGTGGATCAGGTGTAAAAGGTCACGCGGAGGGCCAGCGGGTGATTCGTCGTAGGGGTCCACCCACTCGCCGCGCTCCAGCCGCATCCAGGCACACCCCAGGGTAAAGGGGAGCAGAGCCAGGTAGGCAATGATGAGCGGCCACATTGGGGAGACAAGCCACGCTCCAATGGCAACGGCGGGCAGGTCAATCAGCAACACGAGCAGCACGATGCCCAGCACGAGCGTCTCCAGTTCCAGACTGAGGCCATAGATACGGGCGATGACCCGATGGCCACGGCGCACGGCGAACGTCGTCGCGCCGGCGGCCTCGTCCCGCTCCCGGTCGCGCATCTGATGGCCCACGTCGGACGAGACGCCACGCAGGGTAATGTAGGCGACGAAGGCGAGTGCGCCCCACGCGCGCAAGTGACCCAGGGCGGCGAAGGCCATCGCGGCCGGAATTGGCTGCTGGGCCAGGATTGTGGCAGCCAGGCCAAGCGCGCCGCGCTCTTTCAAGCGCACCGGCGGCAAGGAGTAGAACGTCGCGGCCAGGAACCACGCAATCCACAACGGCAGAAATCCCAAACGGCGGATAAAGGGCAGCCCACAGACCACCATCACACCAAAGACAACCATCACTACCAGTACAGCTTTGGCGCGACTCATTTCGTGAAAAACGTTCGTCTTGCCAGCCCGCCGGTCGAGTTCAACATCGGCCAGGTCATTGACCAGGTAGCCGTAGGCGGTCCCGGTCAGGCTAAAGACGAGGAATAGCGCCACGTCATAGATATAGTCCAGTCCAAACCAGCGGCGCGCCAGGCCGATGTAGAACAACGCCGCCACGTTCTGCCAGATCGAGTTGTAGCGGATGAGGCCCCAACTGCGCCAGGCGAGAAATGTCAATAGTCTTTTCATCATCCCATTCCCAACGCTCAATGTGCAACTGCCAACACGAAAGCCCAAACGCTGCCGGCTGGCAAGTCGTAGGCAAAGGCAAGTGATGCGCCAGCAACGGTGAAGATGTCAACAGGGTGACCTCCGGCCAAAATGTCATAGACAGTTACCACGGCAGTGTCACCCAGTGCATTCTCAAGGTCTCTCACGTGAAACACAACGCCAGGCTGTCCATCCCGGCTGGCATTGACAACCCACACCGTTACTGTGCCTCCGTCGCCCCATCCTGCCGCGACGACCAGGGGCGGCTGTGCCGTAGCCGAGAGGGGCACTGTCGTTCCCATGTACTCGAAGAAACCAACATAGATCGCGTAGGCTGGCTTGGTCTCCCAGTTGTTCTCCCAATCGCGGAAAAGCCCCAGCCGGTTGTAGCCCGCGTGCATCCCTGGAAACTCGCTCATCGGAAACTGGATCGGCGCGATGCCCGCAGACCAAAGTTGCGCCAGCGCCACAGAATGCCATAGCGCCCCTTCGTCGCCGTCGCTCCAATACTGGGAGCTGCCGTACTCGTTGATATATACAGGTAAACCCCACTCAGCCAGCCGTTGTCCAATTTCTACGGTCCGATGCTGGTCAAAATCACGTTCATAGTGATGATAGGTCAGGCCGTCGAGCAACTCAGCCCCATCGTACTCGTGCATCAAGCGGGGCACTAACGTATCATCGCAGCAAGTGGAAAGCCCTACCAGCCGGATGTCCGGAGCGACTGCATCCGCCGCTTCGCGCGCCGCCAATACCACCGCCCCCAAATCGTCCATCGTCCAGTTCCGCCAAAAGCACGGAACCGCCGCATCCTGTCCACAGCGCAGGTCTGGTTCATTGACTGGCTCTAATATGATCCGCTCCGGCGGATAGCCTACCTCCTCGACCAAGAAGCGGAGTGAGGCCTCGACGAATTCGCGGTACTCCGCCATCGACCTCGGAGGGTAGGTAGAATAAAGCCCATCGTCTCCATTGGCGCTCAGCCATCCAGCCAGGTGGGGAATGTAAAGCATCACTGTAATATCCAGGTCACGCAGCGTCTCGAACCACAGGCGGTAGGTGACCATGCGTTCGCCCACCGGCACCGGCGCCGCCTGGTCAAAGTTGAACCCCGACCAGTTGATATGAGTCGGATCGCCATCATCGTTAATCGGCTCCAAAATTGCCTGGAGCAATAACAGCCGCACGATCTGGGGTCGCAGCTCCGAGTAGCGGGCCTGCCACAAGTCAGCGTCCTGGTCAGTCCACCAACCGTTAGTGCCACAGCTGATGGGACCATCGGCCAATCGCGTAGCACAATCAATCACGATATCGGGGTCGCCTACCGGCGTCGGTTGCGGCGTCAACACGGGTGTTGGAGCAGGCGCCGGAATCGTCAGCGAGGGCAAAGGTGTGGGAATAGGTATTGATG
>QMOE01000429.1 GCA_003648125.1 Chloroflexota bacterium | reverse complement strand
GGCCAGGTGTTCCTGGTCGTGCGCGTGGACGATCCGCTGCCCAACAACACCGCGCTGGATAACAGCGCCACCATCTCCGACGGTGACGGCGAATCCGCCAGCGATGACGAAACGACTCTCGTCCATAGCGCGCACACCTTTGTGCTGGAGAAATACGACACCCCCGACCCGGTCAACCCCGACCAGATCATCAACTATACCCTGCACTGGGAGGTTACAGGCAACGAGGCGGCCGAGAACATTGTCATCACCGACACCATCCCGGCCAATACCACCTTTGAGAATTGCAGCGGCTGCGTACTCTACCCGCAAGGCTACGTCCAATGGAATCTGAGCGGTGATTACGTGCCCGGCGCGTGGGGAGACGAATCGCTCCAGGTGCGGGTGGATACCCCGCTGGAGGACGGTACGCTCATCGAAAACACCGCCCGCATCCGCGACGGTAACGACGGCCTGCCGGTCCAAGTGACCATTGACACCACCGTCGAGAGCGACCATGAGCTGCACGTGAGCAAGAGCGCGCCCAGCGCCATCGGCGCGGGCCAGACCATGACCTACACTATCCAGTACAACGTCAGCGGCGACGAGCCGGCGCCCAGCGTGACCATCACCGACACAGTGCCGGATCACACCACCTATGCCGGATGCGGCCCCGCACCGTGCACCGAGTCCGGCGGCGTGGTCACCTGGGACCTGGGCAGCCTCGCTCCCGATGACTATGGCACGGTGAGTCTGGCGGTGACGGTGGACAGCCCGCTGGCCGATGGCACCGAGATCTGGAACACCGCCCACATCTATGACGCTGACGACGGCTACGCCGAGGACAGCGCCCTCACCATCGTCACCAGCGGCCATGGCTTTTCGCTCAACAAGCGGGATAACGGCTACGATCCGGTACAGGCCGGTGGGCAAGTGGTCTATACCATTGACTGGTCAGTGGCCGGCACCGAGGTCGCCCAAGACGTGGTCATCACCGACACGCTGCCTGATCACACCACCTTCACCGGCTGCGGCCCCGCGCCGTGCAACCACACAGCCGGTGTGGTCACCTGGGACCTGGGCAACCAGAACCCTAACGCATCCGGCACGGTGACGGTAGCGGTGGACGTGGAAATCCCGCTGCCCAACGGCACGTTGCTGACCAACGAGGCCGAGATCGGCGACAGCAACGATGGCTTACCCGCTGCCGATAGCGAGGATACGACCGTCAACTCTAGCCACGCTCTGGACGTGGAAAAGAGCGGCCCGGCGACGGTGAACGCCGGCGGACAGATCACCTACGTCATCGAGTGGTCGGTGACGGGCAACGAGACGGCGGACGATCTGATCGTAGACGACGTGACGCCCGTCAATACCACCTTTGCCAGCGCGTCCGGCGCAGCGGTGATTGACGATCCTGGTGTAGGTAACAGTGGGTTGGTACGTTACCACCTGGGCGACCAACTGCCGGGCGCTAACGGCACGGTGACGCTGGTAGTGAACGTGAACAGCCCGCTGCCCGACGGAACCGAGATCGAGAACACGGCCACCATCGCCGATAGCAACGACGGCGCTACCGACTTGGACGATGCCATGACCGAGGTGGAGAGCAGTCACGCTTTCCTCCTGACCAAGTCGGATACGCCTGACCCGATCCGCCCCGACCAGATCATCAACTATACCATCCACTGGGAGATGACGGGCAACGAGCGAGCCTTGGGTGTGCTGATCACCGATACGCTCCCGGCCAATACCACCCTGGTCAACTGCGGCGACTGTGTAGTTATGGGCGGCTGGGTATACTGGGAGCGCGGCGACCGCGATCCCGGTTCCGGCGGCGACATCTCTATGCAGGTGCGGGTGGACACCCCGCTGGAGGATGACACGGTCATCCGCAACGTCGCCCGCATCTCGGACGACAACGGCGCTACGCCGGTCGAGGCCACAACCGATACTCTAGTCGAGAGCGACCACGCGCTGCACGTGACCAAGAACGCGCCCAGCGCAGTAGAGGCCGGGCAGTACATCAATTATACCATCGAGTGGTCAGTCTCCGGCGACGAGCCGGCGCCCACCGTGGCCATCACCGACGCAGTGCCGGTCAACACGGCCTACGTACCCGGCAGTTGCCAGCCGGCCGGTATCTGCTCCGAGGCCGGTGGCATAGTCACCTGGAACCTGAGCGATCGGACGCCGGGCGAGAGCGGCGCGGCGCAGTTCACGGTACAGGTGGATGATCCGCTGCCCGATGGCGCCGAGCTCTGGAACACGGCCCACATCTACGACGCCGACGATGGCTACGACGAAGACACAACCCTCACCACCGTCACCAGCGGCCACGGCTTTTCGCTCAACAAGCGGGACGACGGCTATGATCCGGTCGAGGCCGGCGGCCAAGTGGTCTATACCATTGACTGGTCGGTAGCCGGAACTGAGACGGCGGACGACGTCGTCATCAGCGACACGCTGCCCGATCACATCACCTTCACCGGCTGCGGCCCCGCGCCGTGCACCGAGTTAGGCGGCGTCGTCACCTGGGATTTAGGAGATCAGTTGCCGGGCGCCTCTGGCACAGTGACGGTGGCGGTGAACGTGGAAAATCCGCTCCCCAACGGCACGCAACTGGTGAACCAGGCCGAAATCTCTGATAGCAACGGCGGCCTGCCGGCCGCCGATAGTGAAACGACCTCCATCCACTCCGGCCACGTACTGGACGTGGAAAAGAGCGGCCCCGCGACGGTGGACGCCGGCGGGCAGATCGTCTACACTATCGAGTGGTCAGTGACGGGGAACGAGACGGCGCTGGTGCTCGTCATCGAAGATACCACTCCCGACCACACCGCTTTTGCCAGCGCGTCCGGCGCGCCGATGATTGACGACCCCGGCGTGGGCAACAGCGGCATAGTGCGCTATCACCTGGGCGACCAACTGCCCGGCTCCAGCGGCACTGTGACGCTGACCGTGGACGTGGACAGCCCGCTAGACGATGGGACCCCGATCCACAACCAGGCTCGCATCTTGGACGATAACAACGGCGCAGCAGATAACGATGCAGCCGATACCACCGTCGTCAGCAGCCACGGTTTTGTCTTGACCAAGTCCGATAACCCCGACCCGGTCTCACCCGATGGCTTGATCAACTATACCATCCACTGGGCGGTGACAGGCAACGAGATGGCGCAGAGCATGGTCATCACCGACGCTATACCGGCCAATACCACTTTTGAGAGTTGCGGCGCTTGTGTGCTGATGGGCGACTATGTGCGTTGGGAGTTGGACGACCACGACCCCGGCGACAGCGGCGACCTCTTCCTGCAGGTGCACGTCGCGCCGGTGCTGCCCGATGACACGGTCATTACCAACACCGCCCACATCTTTGATGGCAACGGCGGGCCGCCCGAACAGGCCCAAGCCACCACCACCGTCCAGAGTGGTCACGTCTTGGTGCTGACCAAGTCCGCGCCCGGCACGGTGGAGGCTGGCGGCCAGATCATCT
>QMOE01000428.1 GCA_003648125.1 Chloroflexota bacterium | reverse complement strand
GTCACCGGATGGGCCGGGGCCAGGGTATTGCTGCCCAGCGAGTTGTAGCCGCTGCCGAGGAAATAGCCGTACACGTCCCGCAGCCGTTCGTCCCGCGCCAGCCGTTGGAGGTATTGGAGGTACTCGCTCAAGGCCAGGTAGTCGCCCGCCGGGGGCAGGCTCTGGCCGTAATCATAGTCCACCCGCACCAGCACCCGCAGTCCCTTTTCCGTGGCCTGGTGGACGCGCACGGCCAGGTCATCTATGCCCCAGTGCTCTTCCTCGGCCATGAGAGCGTAGGTCAGTTCCACGTCCCAACCGCTGCGACCGCGCCAATCGCGCTCCGGGTTGGCAAAGACTACTCCTAGCTTGGTGGGCAGTGGATTAGTCTGTGCGGCGGGCGGCTCAGTCCCTATCGTCATGCGCCCCCGTTCGACGCAGCCGGTGTGACAATCGCGGTAAAAGACGAGCGCGCAAGTTCCGTCGTCCGGGACGACGAACGTCCACTCCCACACCAGCGCATCGTCGAGGCCGGCCGGCCATCTCTCCGCTTGGGCCGGCTGCCCATCCACCGTGAGCAGGACATAGCTCCACGGGACACCGTCTGTCACCCGCAGGGTCGCTTCCTGGCCGGGACGGGGCGCGGGCGGCGAGAGCCGCATCTGGGGCCAGAGTAGGCCGCTTGGGTCGCCGCCGGGAATCACCACCACTTGCCCGGAGATGGGCAGCAGCCAGTATCCGCCCAGCAGGGCCAGGAGCAGCGGAATCCACCACCATTTCTTCAGCCAGCCCCTCACGTCTTTACCTCCTCCGGCAGCACCGGCAGGACAAAGCGTACCCAGACGCCCGTCTCTTCGCCCTCCGTGTGGCTCTCGATTTCCATCTGGCTCTGGTGGCGGCGCAGGATTTCCTCCACCAGGGCCAGCCCCAGGCCGCTGCCTTCTATCTTTTGCGGGGCGGCCCGGTAAAAGCGGCGGGTGACGTGCGGCAGGTGCTCGGCCGGGATGCCGGGGCCGGTATCGCGCACGACGCACGCGACGCCCTCCTCCGTCCGTTCCAGCGAGACGACCGCCCGGTCGCCGGGGCGGGAGTATTTGATACTGTTATCCAATAAATTGAGGAAAACTTCCAGGAGACGATCCTCCTGCCCTACGACGAGGGGCAGGGGTGTTTGGGCCTGCAATGAGAGGTCAATCTCCCGTTTCTCCGCCTGGGGCGCGCTTTGGGCGATGGCCTGTTCCGCCAGCGCCAGCAGGTCCACCGGGCGGCGCTCGATCTCGGCGTCGGTCTCCAAGCGGCCCAGCTCTAGCATCTGGTTGACCAGGCGGGCCATGCGCCTGGTCTCGACCTGCAACAGATGGAGCGATTGCTGGCGGATCTCGTCAGAGACGTCGGGCAGGCGCAGGATTTCCAGGTGAGTCAAGATCGTGCCGATGGGGGTGCGCAGTTCGTGGGAGAGCGAGCTGAAGAGGTAGCTGGCGGCCTGCTCGGCCCGGTGTTGGGCGGTGGCCTCCATCAGCACGACGATATCCAGATTGTTCCAGGGTGTGACCCACCAGCGAACGACCCGGTCCGAGGGGAGCGAGACGCTGCGGTAGCGGCCCATCGCGCCCACCTCCCGCCGCGCCGCTTCCCGGTCTTGTTCCAGGAGAGAAAACCAGGTCGCTTCTGGGAGTGGGCCGTCGGGCGAGGTCAGGCCGAGCAGGCGACGGGCGTAGGGGTTGGCGTAGCGGCACGCGCGTGGGCCGTCTAGCGCCAGCCAGCCGAGAGGGGCGCGCTCCAACACGCTATACATCCCCTCCGGGGTTAGAGGCAGAGATTTCCGCTCTCTGCGCTGCCATCGCGCCAGCCGGACGGTCAGCAAGACGACAGCAATCGCCGCGAGCAAAAGGCCAAAGAGCACCCAGCGTAAGTCGAGGAAAAGCATAGTAGGCTAATTATACGGGAAAAGTGGGCAAGTGGGCAAGTCTCGGTAGAGCCAAATTTTGACGGGGCACGCCTTGTGTCGAACTTTTGCCGAACGGCGGTTTAGGCTATAATACATCGGGTGGCGCAAGGCCTGCTCGTATCTTTTCAATGAATGGGGGTGAGGTGGAGGAACGCCAACATCTTGCGGCCAAGAAAGTCGCGTTCCCCCCCAAATATTGAAAAGATACGCTTGTTCCTATCTCGGTTTATTGAAAAGATACTCAAGGAGGGTATTCTAATGGATCTGTTCGACAAATGCAAAGAGTTTACGCTGGCAAAGCAAGTTCAGGAGATCGGTCTTTACCCCTACTTTATCCCCCTTACAGACAGTGAAGGAACTGAGGCCACTGTTGGCGATCGCCGCTTGATTATGATTGGCTCCAACAACTATCTGGGCTTGACCATGCACCCCAAGGTGCGTCGGGCCGCCATCGAAGCGACGCAGCGGTATGGCACCAGTTGCACTGGCTCTCGCTTCCTCAATGGCACGCTGGAACTGCACCTGGAACTGGAGCGGCGGCTGGCCGAGTTCATAGGCACGGAGGCGGCCCTGGTCTTTTCCACCGGCTACCAGACTAACGTAGGTACCATCTCGGCGTTGGTGGGCCGTGGCGATTTTGTTGTTACCGACAAGGATGACCATGCCAGTATCGTGGATGGCTGCCGGTTGGCATTTGGCGAGATGCGCCGCTTCCGCCACAACGACATGGCTCATCTGGAGCGCGTTCTGGCCGGGTTGCCGGAGGAGGCGGGCAAACTGGTGATCGTGGATGGCGTCTTTAGTATGGGAGGTGACATCGCCCCGCTGCCAGAGATCGTGTCATTGTGCCAGGAGCACCGGGTGCGGTTGATGGTGGATGACGCGCATTCTATGGGTGTGTTGGGTGAGGGACGCGGCACGGCGGCTCACTTTGGGCTCACTGGTCAGGTGGACTTGACGATGGGCACTTTTAGCAAATCTTTTGCCAGCCTGGGTGGGTTCATTGCGGGCAGCGCGGACACGATTCACTACATCCAACACCACGCTCGCTCGTTGATCTTTAGCGCCAGCATGCCGCCGGCCAGTACCGCGGCCGCGCTGGCCGCGCTGGAGGTGATGAAAGAGGAACCGGAGCGCATTGCACGGGTCAACGAGATCGGCGAACGTATGCGGGCTGGGTTTCGCCGGTTGGGCTTTAGGATGAGCAACAGCGAGACTCCCATCGTCCCAATCATTATCGGTGACTCTATGCGCACCTTTCAGGCCTGGAGGATGCTCTACGATGCCGGGGTCTACACTAACCCGGTCATCTCTCCGGCAGTGCCGCCGGAATTATCGTTGCTGCGCACCAGTTACATGGCAACTCACACCGATGAACAACTCGACCGCGTGTTGGCGGCCTTTGCGGAGGTAGACCAGACGCTGAAATTAACCGAGACACCGGTTTAGCTGTAGGTCACGCTTCAAGCGCAATACGGTTTAGTTAAGAAAGTGAGCGCTGGTTGAGTAGGCCTTTAGGCCGTATCGAAACCCTTGTACTGAGCCTGTCGAAGTGAAGCGGGCGG
>QMOE01000427.1 GCA_003648125.1 Chloroflexota bacterium | reverse complement strand
TATTCGGAGATTCCTCGACTCCCTTTGGTCGCTCGGAATGACGCAAATTGGGGAGCGACTTGGCTCTTTTCTCTCCCAAGCACATAATTTGAGACTATGTGTGATTTAGAACCAATACGGTTTAGTTAAAAAAGTGAGCGCTGGTTGAGTAGGCCTTTAGGCCGTATCGAAACCCTTGTACTGAGCCTGTCGAAGTGAAGCGAGCGGGTCTTGCAACGGATTTTGCCTGCATGGGCCGCACCGTGGTTTCGACTTGTGTTGAGCCTATCGAAACATACGCTCCGACACGAAAAGCATGTGTCTCCGCTACTCAACCGACGGCGCTTAATTAAACCATATTGGATTTAGAACTGCCTCAAGAAGCGCAGGTCGTTTCTATAGAACAGGCGGATGTCGTCAATGTTATACTTTAGCATGGCGGGCCGCTCGATTCCCAGTCCAAAGGCAAAGCCGCTCCACTCGGCGGGGTCATAGCCGCCGTTTTGCAGCACGACCGGGTGTACCATCCCCGCCCCGCCTATTTCCAGCCAGCCCGAGTATTTGCAGACCCGGCAGCCCTCTCCACCACAGAGGATGCAATCCATATCCGCCTCAATGGAAGGCTCAGTGAATGGGAAGTAGGAACCCCGGATGCGAATTTTTCGCTCCGGCCCATAGAACCGGCGCGCGAACTCGGTCAGCGTGCCGATCAGGTCGGTCATTGTGATAGATCGCCCCACCGCCAGCCCTTCCACCTGGTAGAACTGGTGCTCGGAGCGGGCGGTGACTTGCTCGTAGCGGTAGCATTTGCCGGGCAGGATGACGCGGATCGTCTCCGGGTAGCGCTCGCGCATCACCCGAATCTGCCCTGGCGAGGTGTGCGTGCGCAGTAGCGTCTCCTCGCCGATCCAGAAGGTGTCCCACATGTCGCGGGCCGGGTGATGGGGCGGCATGTTGAGCAGCCCAAAGTTCAATTCGTCGGTCTCGACCTCGGGCGACTCGTAGACCTGAAAGCCCATCTCGGCAAAAATGGCGTAAAGCTGGCGCAGCGTTTGGGTGGTGATGTGCAGATGTCCCGGCCCAACAGGACGGCCCGGCAGGGTGACATCCAGCGCGCCCTGTTCCAGTTCGCGCGCTAGTTCAGCCCGGCGCAGGGCTTGTTCCTGGGCCTCGTAGGCCGCCTCTAGTTTGACCTTGACCCTGTTGGCGGCTCGGCCAAAAGCCGGGCGCTCATCTCGAGGCAGTTCTCCGACGGAGCGCAGCATCAAGGTCAGCACGCCTTTTTTACCCAGGTAGCGCCGATTCCATTCCGCCAGCGCGTCGCTGTCCGCGGTCGCTTCCAGCGCGGTCAGGGCTTTTTCTTCCAGTTGGTTCAATTGATCTAGCATTGATATTTCCCTTTCATCATCGTATGCCCGCAACAAAAAGTGTATCATAACTACTCAGGCATATAGCGCAACAACGCCGCTTTTGTCATTGCGAGGAGCGTAGCGACGAAGCAATCCCCGTTTAGGACACCTTGGAGATTGCTTCGGGCAAAAAGCGCCCTCGCAATGACAGAGGCTGAGTAGTTACAGTGTATCTTTTCAATATCCTGATGTAGGGGCAGGACTTGCTCCTGCCCACTTGCTCCTGCCTACAAGGGCGACCGCAAGGGTTCGCCCCTACATATTGAGATGATAACGACAAACGCTCTCGTCCCCGTGGGGACGAGAGCGCCTTTACTCCCGCGATACCACCCCGCTTGGCTCCTGATGGAGCCCTCTCATTATCACCGACAGCGTTCTTTGCTCACGATCGGCTGCCCCGTTAACGCTGGGCCTGCGGAGCCTCTTACTTGATGATGATTTGTTCAGAGGTCGGCTCAGGAGCGAACTTCTGCGGGTTTCTTCCGGGCAGGGCTTTCAGTCCACGACCCTGCCTCCCTGGCGGATTCCCTCCGCTTACTCTTCTCCGTCACAGCCTTTACGCGCCACATTATGCCGCGGAAACAGGTTTTTGTCAAGCCGCGCCGCGTTCTGGCGCCATTCTCTGTTGCAGCGCCTCAAAAAGGATCACCGCCGCCGCTACCGCCGTGTTCAGCGATTCAACCCCCTCGGCCATTGGGATGGAGACCTGTCCCCGCGCCAGCGCCCCAGCCTGCCCCCCCGCTCCGCTGGCCTCGCCTCCCACGATGAGCGCCACGGGGCGCGTCCAGTCCACCGCCGTGTAGCGCATCTCGCCGCCGGCCGCCGCCAGCCACACATCGCAGCCGACCACCGCCTCGGTGATAGCGTCCCAACGGAGCATAGTCACCGGAAGGCGCAAGTGCGCCCCCATCGCCGAGCGCACCACTTTGGGATTGGTGGCGTCCACCGTGCCGGGCGTCAGTAACACTTGCTCGACCCCCGCTGCCAGCGCCGTGCGCAGGATAGTGCCCAGGTTGCCGGGGTCACGTACACGGTCGAGAACCAATGTAAATGTGGGATGATTGGGACGCGCAAGGTCGGGGATGGGAAGCACAGCCAGGATGCCCTGGGGTGTTTCGGTGTCAGCGCAGGCGACCATCACCGACTCGCTCACACCGTAGCAGGGAATGTCCACCTCGCGGAGCGCTTGCAGCAGCCGGGCGCAGCGCTCGTCGCTCCCTGCCGCTTGTGTGTGGAATACAAAAGCGGGGCGGACATCAACACGGACTGCCTCTTCGACGAGCCGCACTCCCTCGAGAACAAAGTGGCGTTCTCGCTGGCGAACGCGCCGCCGGCTTTGCAATGCCCGCGTGTATTTGACCTTGTCATTTTGCAGGCTGGTGATCATCTGTTCCAAAAATAACCGATCTGGATAGGTCACGCTCGCAGCGTGACTAGAGCCTGGGCAACAAATGCCGTCACATTAAAAACGTGACCTACATTTTCTAGAGCAACTGACACGCAAAGGGCCGCGGGGATTTCCCCACGGCCCTTTCTTTCGCAACAAACGCGGCTAGTGCGGCGGGATGCGCAGCGTCTGGCCAACGTAGATGTTGGAAGGGTTGGCGATGCCATTGTATTGCGCCAGGTACAAGTAGCCCAGGTTGTAGCGCAACGCGATGCGGAACAAATTGTCACCCGGCTGCACCACGTAGGCAGTCTCGCCTGCGGATGGTGCGGGAGGCTGAACGCCCTGAGGCGAGATGACCAGCTTCTGCCCGACATAGATCAGGGCCGGGTTGGTGATGCCATTGGCGTTAGCGACTGCCTCCACCGTAGTGTTATAGCGCAGTGCAATGCGAAACAGATTCTCGCCCCGCTGGACCACGTGTGTGACCTGACCCGCAGAGGCTGGCTGCGACGTCGGCACAGGCGTACCGGCAGCCGGCGTGGCTGGTACAGGCGTGGCAGGGACGGGAGTAGCAGCAGGTACAGGAGAGGATGTCGCTGTAGCAGGCGGCTGGGTGGGTGCTTCAGCCGTCGGGGCTACTTGTGTTTCCTCGGCTGATTGTGCCGCCAGGGTAGAGTTTGCTGCCGCTGTGGCTGCCATCTCTGCTGGGTTGGGCG
>QMOE01000426.1 GCA_003648125.1 Chloroflexota bacterium | reverse complement strand
CTATGCCCTCGCCGTCGGGAGTATTGGCGGATGGGGGATTGGGCGTGGGTGTGCCCGCGTAGGGGCCAGGGTAAGCCGGGGAGATGACTGCGGTGGGGGTTGGCGAGGGAGGAGGAAGAGTGGGCGATTCTGGCTGCTTGGTAGCCTCAGGCCTCTGCCCGGGTGTAGGGTGCGCACAGGCGATGGTGATACATAAGATACACGCCCCGGCCAAAAGCGACCAACGCCGGAATAGTTTTATCAGCATATTCCTCCATCGTAAGCCTTCAGCCCTAGAGGTATCTGCCTCGAAAATAGCCTCAACTTTGTAGGTCACGCTTGTAGCGTGACGGATCAGAGTTGTCACGTTAAAAGCGTGACCTATATTTCCGTCGTATCTTTTCAATAAATAGGGGTGATGTGAAGGAACGCCAGCATCTGGCTGGTATCTGCTGGCGACCAAGATGGTCGCGTTCCCCCTTTGTATAGCACTGCTCTCCTACTGAGCTTCCCCTTCATAGTCCAGTGGGCCTAAATTGAGCGGGTCAAAGACGAGCACCCGGTTGCTGGCAGAGTCGGTCACATAGATCGAGCCATCCTCTCCCACGGCGATACCCATCGGCAAGGTGAAGGAACTGGCGTCAGAGCCGTACTGGCCGAACGAGAGCACGTAATGGCCCAGGCTATCGAATACCAGCACCCGGTAGTAGCCGGGGTCGGTGACGTAGACGTATCCCTGCGCGTCCACGGCCAGGTAGGGCTTTTCCTCGGATAGCCCGGCGTCCCAGCCCGCGATAGGCCACTGCCGCAGGAATGTGCCATCCTTATCAAAGACCTGCACGCGCCGGTTCCAGGTATCGGCGACGTACACGCTGCCATCGGGGCCAATAGCAATGCCCACTGGCTCGTCCAGATACCCCTCCAGCGCGCCTCCCCCGCCCCATTGGAAAGCAAACTCGCCATCCGGCTCAAAGACCTGGACGCGCTTGTTCCCCGTGTCGGCAACGTATATGCGCCCGCCGGGGCCGATGGCGGCGTCGCGCGGGCCGTAGAAGGCGGACTGCCCAAGCGGGTCGTCAGGCCCGTACTGGCCGTATAGTCCCCAGAAACTGGTCAGGTTGCCCTCACTATCCAGCTTTTGGATGCGGTGATTCCAGGTATCGGCGACGTAAATCGCGCCATCGGACGCAACGGCCAGGCCCCACGGTTCGAAGAATCCCTGCGGCGTCCCGGCTTCGTCGTCAATACTGGACTCTTTCCCCCAGGCGGCGACGAACCTGCCATCGGCGGCGAACTTTTGGATGCGGTCGTTGCCAGAATCAACGACGTAGATGGAACCATCTGGGCCGACCTCGATATCGCGCGGCATCTGAAAGTGGCCCAGCGCCGCGCCCTCACCCCAGATCACCTGGCGCGCGGTCAACTCTTGCCAGCCCTCGGCGTAGGGGTCGGTCGGGCCGATCTCTACCGGACGCGTCGCGCCCAGGTCCCACATCTGATCCGCCACGTCGCGGCGGATGTAGAGGCGGTAGTCGCTGCGCAGCGGCCACTCGTCGAGCGTGTGGCTCTTGCCGGTCAGCGCGTCGTAGCTGCGATAGTCGCGGTCGTACCAAATATCCCACATCGCGGCGCGGGTCTGGGTATCGGTGATGACTTTTGTGATACCAGACCAGGTCAGGTTGCGATAATCCTCCATCGGCCACCACAGGTAAGTGTAGGTGTTGACTATGTAATCGCTGCCCATGTATGGAGTCACGGCCTCCCAGTCCGAACGGCCGGCGATGACGACGGGAGCGTCCAACTGCTCACGTGAGGGATTCTCACTGTAGAAGGTGGCGTTGGGATAGTCGCGCAGCTGCCAGTACCACAACGTCGAGCCATCAGAGCCATAGGCGACTTTGATGAGATGCGGAGCGCCGACGGTGCGGCGCGAAAGCTCGTCAATTTGCTGCATGGTATCGTGGACGGCTGGCGCGGCGTGGGCGTAGACCAGGAACTCGGTGGGATAGTCATAGTTGATGTAGCAAAAGCGCCAGGCGGTGCGGATGGTGATAAAGACCGGCAGGAGCAGAGCGACGATCAGCAAGATGCGCGCGGACAATCGCCATCCGCTGCGATAGGCCAGATAGCCCAGCCCAGCGCCACAGGCCAGCACGCCTGCCAGTCCGCCCAGGAACTTGCCGGTGGCATCAAGGTGCGCCAGTTCGTATCCCTGGAAGGGGCCGGCCGAGGCCGCGCCGACGAACGTCACCAGTGCCACGAGGAACGGGGGAGCGACAAACGCCAACAGCCAGACTCGACGTTCGAGCGCGCGCCGCCAGTTCACTCCATCGAGCAGCCGCCCGACCAGCCAGCCGGAGAGCAGGATCATTGGCAGCGCCAGGTGGACGGTGAGCCAGGGCATTTTCTCGCCAGCGTATGTATAGCCGACCCAGGCCAGCGCGGTCCACCAGAGGAGGAAGAGGATGAATGACGAGTGACGAATGGCGGATTGCGAGTTACGGATGGCGTAACGAACGGCGATGTAGATGGAGGCAATGAGGGTCAGCAGGAACGGCAGGTACTCGTAGAACGCCACCATAATCAGATAGTAATACGAGGGCTGGCTGCCCCGCTCGACCTCCTGCTGCGCCAGCCAGTAACCCAACGAGCCGACCAGTCCACTGGCGATGCCGGTGCCGTTGGTAAAGATGGTCGTGAACAGAACGACGAAAATAGCATAGTAGACGGCGGCCGCGATGCTCCAGCGCCGCCAATCCCAGACTGCCCCAATCGCCACGGAAATCGCCAGCACGAACACCAGGATGACGGCCGAGTACCAGATGTGAGGCGCGGCGTATTGGAGCGGTTCGAGGGTAGCCAGGTTGGCCCAGAATGAGACCGCCTCAGTCGTCGGATAACGGGCCACGACGAACTCGCCCGCCTTGCCGGCCAGCGTAATAGGGATGGCCGAAAGGAGCGGCAGACAGAGCGTGCCCAGGAGGATGATGAGATCAAAGGAGCGATAGTCGCGCAGATCGCGCCAGGTGCCGATGAGCAGGGAAACTATCGCAGCAAGCAGCGCCAGCCCGGTCCAGATGGCGCCAACGTACACAATGACCGGCAATGGCTCGGCCTCTAGCGCCTCTTCGGGCGCGACCGTCTCCGGCTGCTGGTCCGGCATCATATACATTCCCACTCCCAGAATGAGCAGCCCCACCGCCATGAGCGCCAGCGCGATCAGGAACAGGCGCTTTAGTTCCTCCTTCGGCCAATCGCGCCCCAATGCCTGAACCGCGAACGTGACGACGAGGAAAAAGCCAAAGATGGCGTTATAGATAAAGGCGACCTCTTTGGCGGCAAACATCAGCGACACGCCGGCCGCCATCAGATAGAGCCAGCGTTCGCGACCATCGCGCAGGTAGGAGAAAATGGCATAGATGACAATGAGCGAAAAGAGGATAACGGGAATATCGTGGCGGATGTAGCGCGAGTAGTAAGCGATGGAGGGAGAGATGAGCAGGAAGAACGAAGCG
>QMOE01000425.1 GCA_003648125.1 Chloroflexota bacterium | reverse complement strand
TTCGGCGTTCATTGTAAGCACAGATGATGATAGATAGTTTCATAGTGAATCGAAAAAGTCGGCAAAAGTCTCTAGTATGTAGGCGATACGGGCGTCGTCCAGGCCGGGGTAGACGCCGACGAAAAAGCTAGAGCGCAGGACGAGGTCCGAGTTCGGCAAGTCGCCCACGGCGCGGTGCTCGATGTGGCGATAGCCCGGCTGCCGGACAATGTTGCCAGCAAAGAGCAGCCGCGTTTCGATGTTGCGCCCCTCTAAAAAGGTAATCAGATCACGCCGGGCAAAGGGCGCGCTCGGACGAACGGTGATAGGGAAAGCGAACCAAGAAGGATCAGCCCGCTCGCTCCACCTAGGCAGAATCAAAAACTCCTCGTCAGGCTTTAGCCCCTCGTAAAGGCGGCCAAAGTTACGCTTGCGGGCAACGATGAAATCGGCTAATTTCTCCAATTGCGCCAGGCCGATGGCGGCCTGCACGTCGGTCATCTTGAGGTTGTAACCAATCTCTGTATACAGGTAGCGGTGATCGTAAGGCTCATCCAGACCGGGAATCTGCCACTCGAACCGACGCCCGCACGCGCCGCTGGGAGGGCTATCGTAGCGACAATGGCAATCGCGGCCCCAATCGCGCACGCTCTGGGCGATACGGGCCAGGTGCGAATCGTCCGTGATGACCGCCCCACCCTCACCGGTGGTGATGTGATGAGCAGGGTAAAAGCTCAGCGTCGCCAGGTCGCCAAAAGTACCGACCATCTTCCCATCATAAGTGGTCCCCAGCGCATCACAGACGTCTTCAATGACGTAAAGCCTGTGGGCGCGGGCAAAATCCATCACCGGCTCCATCTCTACCGGATTGCCCAGCGTGTGGGCGAAAAAGAGTGCGCGCGTCCGCTCTGAAAGGGCCGGCTCCAGTTGTTCCGGAGCCAAGTTGTACGTGCCCAGTTCACAATCCACGAACACGGGCACCAACCGATTTTGTACGATGGGAGCGACGGTGGTAGGAAATCCTACCGCCGGGGTGATAACCTCATCGCCTGGCAATAGCGGGCGCTCCAGGCGGCGGGAGCAGAGCGCGGTAAGCGCAACCAGGTTGGCCGACGAGCCAGAGTTGACCGCCAAAGCGCGGCGCAAACCCAGGAAACGGGCCAGCCCATCCTCGAACGCCGCCGCCCGCGGCCCGGCGGTGAGCCAGAAATCAAGCACCGCGTCCACGGCAGCGGTCAGTTCCCGCTCGTCGTACACCCGGCCGGCATAGTTGACCCGGCTCTCTCCCGGCGTGAAAGGAGTTGGAGCGTGAGCTTGCCGGTAGTACGCGGCGACCAATGTATGGATTTGTTCCCGCAGTTCGTCCTGTTTATCCATCGGTGAATGAGGCAATCATCTCTATCGTGTGTCTCAACCCTTCCTCCAACCCCACCCGCGCCCGCCAGCCGGTCAAGCGCGTCGTGTGGTCGGCATCGGCGACCAGGTGCATTACCGCGCCGGGGCGATAGGGCAAGTCCCCGGCTAAAATTCTCCCCCGCGCCTCCGTCATCTCCCAGATGCGCTCCACTATATGGCGGACGGTGTGAACCCGCCCCGTCCCCAGGTCGAGGCTGCACCCTTCAATCCCCGGCGCTTGTGCGGCGGACAGCAACCCATCCACCACATCATCCAGGTAAATGAAATCCCGCTCCTGTCCACCCGGCGTCATCGGGAAATCATCCCCCGCCAGAGCCGCGCGGATAGCAGCGGGAACCAGTGTGTGGCTCGGTTGCCCAGGCCCATAGACCTGGAAAGGCCGTCCGGTGACGACTGGCAAACCGTAGGCCCGCCAGTACATCCGGCCAAAGGCCCAAGCCGCGACTTTGGAAGCAGCGTAAGCATTGAAAGGGTCCAGTCCCTCTACCGCCTCCCGCGCGCCGTATTCGTAGCAGGTGCCGACGAGCACGATCCGCTCAATCTGCCGCCCCTTTAACGCATCCAAGAGATGTACTGTGCCGCCGACGTTCACCTCCAGCGTCAACGCCGCATCCACGCCGGGGTCGGTCACGCCGACAGCGGCCAGGTGAAACACGACCTGCGGCGCAGCCTCGGCAACGATTGCCCGCACCGCGTCACCGTCGCGCACATCCAGCGGCAAGTGACCCACCACACCAGAGGGGGATTGTTCACCGGGCAGCCCGGTCGTCCAGACCTGTGCCCCGGCCTCCACCAGCCGCCGCACCAGACATTGGCCGATGAATCCCGTGGCTCCGGTGACGAGGATTTTAGATTTTGCGATGTCAAGTTTGGCGAGTGTTCTCAAATCCACAAGCCTCAAACCAGTCAATCTCGAATGGGTGCGTTTCATTTCGGTTAAAAGTAGGCGCGCTTTCCATAGCGCGCGCTATGGAAAGCGCGCCTACCCAACTCATTTGAAACACACCCATCTCGAATCCTATCCCAGAAACTCGCGGTACCATGCCAGCGTTTCCTTCAAGCCCTCCTCGAGCGAGTAGCGAGGCGCCCAATCCAGCACGCGCCTTGCCTTCCCGCTATCGAGGTACTGGGCCTGAATCTCATTGGGAGCATCGGCCAGCACCACCGGCGTCAACTCGGGGTGATTAGAGACGGCGATGATGGTCTGCACAATCTCGAGCACAGATTTGGGATTATCCATCCCAAAGTTGAACGCTTCGCCCCTCACTCCAGGGGCATCCAGATGCTCGATCAGCGTCATGTATGCGCTCACCCCATCCCGGACATAGAGGTAATCGCGCACCATGGTCCCATCGGAGCGAACGATGGGATGCTCGCCCCGGATGACACTGCGTACCGTGCCCGGAAAGATACGGCTCCAGTTCAGGTCGCCACCGCCGTAGAGATTGGCGCAGCGGGTGATGGCAACAGGCAAATCGTAGGTAACGGCATAAGTGCGGGCGATGAATTCGGCGCAGGCTTTGGATGCATCGTAGGGGTAGCAGCCCAACAAGGGAGCATCCTCGGTGTAAGGCAATGTCTCGTGCGCGCCGTAGGCCTTGTCGGAAGAGGCCACTGCCACGCGGGTGACCGTAGGCGAGCGCCGGGCCGCCTCCAGCACCGTCCAGGTTCCCTTGACGTTGGTCTCAAAGGTAGAGAGGGGAGCACGGTTGGCAATAGGAACGATGGTCTGAGCAGCCAAGTGAAATACGGTGTCAATCTCGTATTCGTTGAGCGTCCGCTCGACCATCTCATAGTCGGTCACATCGCCGTGCGCGATGGCGATACGGTTCTGATAACCGGACCTGCGCAGGTGAGAGAAAGGCACCGCGTCGCGGATCAGACCAACGACGGCGGCTCCGGCCTCGACCAGAGCGATGGTCAACCAGGAACCGAGAAAACCGGTGCAGCCAGTAACAAGGACAGGGCGATCAAGCCAAAAGGAACTCGACATAAAGCATCTCACTCCCAAGTTTTCCACGGCGCGCCTTCGCGCCAGAATTTATCCAACGCCAACGCTTCCTTCAAGGTATCCATCTTGCGCCAGAAGCCGGTGTGGCGA
>QMOE01000424.1 GCA_003648125.1 Chloroflexota bacterium | reverse complement strand
GACTGGCTCAGGGCGGCGCCCTTGCCCAACGCTCGCTTGAGCATCTCCCCGGAGAGGTCGAGCGCCACGATGCGCCCGTCTCCGTTTACACTCTCGCGCAGCAGCGGTAAGAGGATGCCGGTGCCGCAGCCCACGTCTAACACCGCCGCTTCCGGCGCGATGGTCAGTTCGGCCACGATCTCGCGCAGTCGGACGTGGGTCTCTTTTACTTCCAGCGCGTCCCAGTCGGCCGCCGCCTGGTCGAAGAACTGCCGCCGGTGGTTCAATTCACCCCTCCAGCGCCTGCAGCGCGGCGGCGAGCGACTGGTTGCAGGCCGCCATCCGCTCCACCGCCTCCTCTATCCGCAGCGCCGTCTCCTCCTGTCCCAGCACGCGCGCCCTTGCCGCCCAGCCCTCGAAACCGGCCGCGTGTTCCTCGTTGTGCTCGATCCAGTGGGGGAGCAGCACGCGCAGTTTGTCCAGATCGGTGTGCTCGCCGCCTGCGTGATCGTGGTGATGATGCCTGTGCTCGTCGGACATTTTTAGCCTCCCGTGTCAAGTGTTGGGATTCCCAATCGAAAAGGGCCACAAAGACCACCCGGCTTTAAGCCGAAAGTGGCCTTCATGGCCCTCTCATCTCTTGAATTTTCAGTTTTGAGAAAAAGCGGTAGCGCCGATTAAATCTGGCCGGCGGGTTGCTCTTGTGGTTGGCTCAGGTGGACTGTGTGCTTTAGAAAGTCTATTTTCTCGATGCGCCCTTGCACCAGTTTCTGCTCGCCCAGCAGGCTGACCAGCAGGTAGGCGTCACCTTCAGGCTGGATCAGCATTACGTCTTCCATGATCTTTTGCTCTTTACCGTCGTCTCTGACATATACTTTGGCTTCACACATTTTGTACCTCCAGAGAAAACAAAAAAGACCGCCACATAGCCAAGCCTCCAGGCTTGTACAACGGCGATCTTCAGATGCAGTGGCCGATTTCATATCGGCGGGGATAGTTTACCATAGATTGTGATGGTGTCAAGTCAGTTCGGCCTCCAATGTTTGCCGGATGATTTCGATGGCGGCGTTGATTTGCTTGGTGAGCGCTTTCCACTCAATGCCTATGATTTCAAAGCCCGGTTGATTGATGGGCAGGAGCAGCTTGCGCCCTCGCGCTCCGGCCACGGCCGTGGCGATGCCCGGCGTGATCTCGCCCATCAGCGAGTTGGGGACGACGACACTGATGGGCGCCAGGATAAAGTCGGCCCGGTTGATGGAGATGCGGATAGCGTTCTCGCCGGTAGCGCCTCGGCTGGCGCGGGCGCGCATCATCTTGTCGGTGGCGATGGCGTTGGCGCCCAGCGCGACAATCTCTACGTCGAGCGGCAGCCCTTGCCGCAGTTGGGTCACGATCTGCGCCCCGATGCCCCCGCCCATACCGTCAATCACAGCGATAACCATTTCAACCTCCGGGGAAGGATTGTACATCAGGACAGTTCAGAGGGCAAGTGCACTATTCATCGCTGCCTCTTACGTCGAATGGGGGTGTCTTTTGCCTCACCATCGCCTGTAGCTCGGCCAGCCCATCCAGCGCGGCCTGACACTCGGCGGGGGAAAGCGGCAACGCGGCGAACTCTTCCTCGTCCAGCACGCGCATCCGCCCGTCGGGCGCGACCCACAGATCGAGCGCCAGGTCCTCGGCGGATACCTCGTCGTCGCTGATGTGGGCCGGGCGGGTGATGTTGCAATACCAGCCTTTCAAGCGGTCGTCGCTGGTGTGGATTTCAAAGATGTTGTACCAGCGGTCGGAGTAAAAGTGCTCGGTCCAGCGGTCGCTGGGTTCAAAGAG
Source organism: Chloroflexota bacterium (assembly GCA_003648125.1). The sequence goes on along the minus strand of QMOE01000424.1, from coordinate 1,694 downwards.
GACGTAGCCCAGGTCAAGCGCGTCTCGGTTCCAGCCGGTGCGCAGCATGATGACGGAATCGCTGCGCCGGAGCACCCGGCCCGGATAGGCTATGATCTGGCGTCCGGCGTGATCCAGTTTGCGGACGGTGATCGTTGTCATTGGGTGGGTTGATAGGTGCGATGCACTTTTAAAGTGCGTCGCACCTCAAGACTGTGTCTCTGGCCCGCAACGGGGCCGGGTCGAGCGCGCGCAGCACGTCCACCTTGCTGCGAAGCACAGGCAGCGTCTCGCCGATGTAGACGGTGGCGAGGTCACGTTTCCTCTCTGCCAGGCGCGCGTCTTGCAAAGTCAGCCAGCAGTTGATGACGCCCACTGCCACGTCCGCCAGGTCGGCCCCGTAATAGTCAATCATCACCCGCTCTTGCTCTTTCAAGTGGTCAATTGAGCGGTTGAGCAGCGCGGTGACCTCTTTTACCCGGTCTTTGAGGTCGGCCAGTTCCGGGCCGTAATCTTGGGCTGCCCACTCGTTCAGCAGGCTATCCAGCGCGTGGCCCATCAGCCCGCCCGTGGCGGCCACGATCTGAAGCTGGCTGGTGCCCTCGTAGATGTTGGTCACGCGCACGTCGCGAAAGTGGCGCTCGACGTTGAACTCGCGCATATAGCCCGCGCCGCCGTGAACTTGCAGCGCCTGGTTGCAGACGCGATTGCCCATCTCGGTGGCGTGGTACTTGGCCAGCGGAGTCAGCACCGAGGCCAGCCGGTCGGCCTGTTTGAGCCGTTTGCGATTCTCGGAGCTAGAGTCTCCCCGCGCTTTGCGTCGCTCGTATGTTTTTTTCAAATCCACCCAGCGGCCGGCCTCGTAGACCAGCGAGCGCGCCGCTTCGATCTCTGCCCGCATCGAGAGGAGCATGCGGTAGACGGCCGGGATTTGGTTGATGGCCTGGCCGAACTGGACGCGCTCTTGGGCGTATTGGTACGCCTCGCGGTAGGCGGCCTCGGCGATGCCCACCGCCTGGGCTGAGACAGCGAGCCGCGCCCCGTTCATCATCGCCATGGCGTAGCGGATCAGCCCAAAGCGGCGCTTGCCGATCAGTTGGGCGGGCGTATCGCAGAATTGGATCTCGCAGGTGGGGGAGGCGTGGAGGCCCATTTTGTTTTCGATGCGGCGGACGCGCACTGTCTCGTTCGTCTCCACCAGGAACATTGAGAGGCCGCGGGCGTCGGCGGAACCTTCCTCGGAGCGGGCCAGCACCAGCAGGATGTCGGCGCAACCGTTGGTGATGAATCGTTTGACGCCGTTCAATTGCCAGACGCCGGTTTTTTCGTCGTAGACGGCGCGGGTCTGCACGACGCCCAGGTCAGAGCCGGCGTCCGGCTCGGTGAGCACCATTGCGCCTGTTACCTCGCCCCGGGCAAAGCGGGGCAGGACGCGGGCCTTTATTTCTTCGTCGGCGTACTCGTTGATGGCGGACGAGATTTCTTGCAGGCCAAAGATGGTCATTAGCCCGGCTTCGGCGCGGGAGATTGTTTCGACCATCATCTGGAAGACGGTCTCGGGCAGGTTCAGGCCGCCGTATTTCCAGGGCAGCATCGCGCCCATCAGTTCGGCCTGGCGGAGCAGGGCCAGCGCCTCCTGGGTCGCGGCGGTGTAAGTGACCTGTCCCTCGCTGAACTGTACGCCCTCCTCGTCCGCCTCGGCGGCCCGGGGGGCG
>QMOE01000423.1 GCA_003648125.1 Chloroflexota bacterium | reverse complement strand
TCGGTCGCGCCGGCGAGGACGACCTCCGTGACGTCGGGGTGGGACGCGGTGGCAGAGTTCCTGGCGGCGAGCGAGGCGATGGGGCGAGTGGGGGCCGCGCTGGCAGATGGCGCAGCGGGGCGGTCAAGAGGACGAGGGGCCGAACTCAGGACGGCGCTCCAGGATGCGATAGCGCGGCTGCAACGCCTGGCGCACGCAGCCGGAGTCAATCTGCAAGAGGCACAACAAGAGACACAATGAGGAAAATCATCGTTGAGAATTCTCAAGACATCGCTGAGCACAAGCGGGCAGAGAAGGCGCTGCAACGGCGCTTCAGGCAACTCCAGATGATCCACCATCTCAGCGAGGCCGTCAGCCGTGCAGAGGTCATCGAGGAGATTTATGAGGTAGCACTGGATGGCCTGCAGCACACGTTGGAGGCCGACCGATCCGCTGTGCTGCTATTTGATCCGGATGGTATCATGCGCTTCAAGGCCTGGCGGGGGCTTTCGGAGAACTATAGGAAGGCGGTGGAAGGACATTCACCATGGCCGCCCGATGCAAAGAATCCGCAACCCGTCCTTATCCCCAACGCGGAGGAGGAGCCAAGTTTAGAGACACTGCGGGACGTGATCCTCGGTGAAGACATCCGCGCCCTGGGCTTCATCCCTCTCGTTTATAAGGGGCGGCTGTTGGGGAAATTCATGCTCTACTACCGCACGCTCCATCAGTTCAGCCAAGAGGAAATCCAGGTAGCCGAAACGATGGCCAGTCACATCGCCTTTGCCATTGAGCGCAAGCGGGCGGAGGAGGCGCTGCGGGAGAGTGAGCAAAGATACCGCACTCTGATGACCCAGACCCCCATCGGTGTCGTCACCTGTGACCGTGCTGGCAACATCACCCACGTTAATCCGGCCTTGCTGGAGATCCTGGGTTCCCCCAGCGAAGAGGCCACTTGCCAGTTCAACCTGCTGACCTTGCCCAGCCTGGTCGAGGCCGGCATCGCCGCCGACTTTCGTCGCTGCATGGAGGAGGCAACGCAGATTACCGCCGAGTATCCCTACCGCTCCTACTGGGGCAAAGAGAGCATCGTGCGGCTCCACATGATCCCCCTGCGCGACGAGAGCGAAGCAGTCAGCGGTGCGCTGGCCACTGTCGAAGACGTGACCGAGCAGCGACGGCTGCAGGAACAACTGATCCAGTCGGCCAAACTGGCCTCCATCGGCCAACTGGCTGCCGGCGTGGCCCACGAGATCAACAACCCCATCAACGGTATCATCAATTACGCCCAACTGCTGCTGAACAAAGCCGAGCCGGGCAGTCGCCAGGCCCGCTTTCTGGAGGGCATCCTACGGGAGGGCAACCGGGTGGCCCACATCGTGCACGACCTGCTCACCTTCGCCCGCGTGGAAAAGGAGGCCCACAGCCCAGCCCACGTCGCCGACATCCTCCGAGCCACCCTCTCGCTGACCGGCCAGCAGTTGAAAAAGGACGGCATCATTTTGGAAATCGAGGAGCAACCGGGCCTGCCCAAGATCAAATGCCGCAGCCAGCGCATCCAGCAGGTCTTCCTCAATTTGATTTTCAACGCCCGTGACGCCCTCAACGCCCGTTACCCAGGTAGCGACCCGAACAAGCGCCTGACCATCCGCATCGAGCAGGTGGAGAGGGAAGGACAACCCTATGTGCGCACCACTTTCCACGATCGTGGTGTAGGCATCCCGGCCCACAATCTGCCCCACCTCTTCACTCCTTTCTTCACCACCAAGCGGCCTGGTGAGGGCACCGGGCTGGGTCTCTCCGTCAGTTACGGCATTGTCCAGGATCACCGCGGCGACATCCAGGTAGAGAGTGTCGAGGGGGAGTACACTATTTTCCGGGTGGATCTTCCTGTTGACAACGAGTGGGAACTGCGACATGGCCCATGTACTGATCGTAGATGATGAACTGAGCATCCGCGAAACCTTTCAGGCGTTTTTGGAGGAAGCCGGCTACGACGTGACCACCGCGGCTGACTTCTTCGAGGCGGAAGCGTTTCTGGCCCGCGCGCGCTCCCCCGGCCCAGGGGAGGCAGGGGGGGTTGACATCATCGTGGCCGACATTATTCTGCCCCGCGTCAACGGCCTGGCGCTCCTCCAGCGAGTGCGCGAGATTGACGAGAACATCCCGGTCATCATGGTCACCGGCGAGCCGGACATATCCACCGCGATCGAGGCAGTGCGCCACGGCGCGTACGACTACGTCGCCAAACCGGTCACCCAGGAGATGTTGACCCACGTGGTTGGCCGCGCGGCCGAAAGAAAACGACTGCTGGATGAGAAGCGCCGCCTGGAGGCGGAGAACCGCGACTACCAGGCCGACCTGGAGAAGAAAGTCGCCGAACGTACTGCCGAGTTGGAGCGGCGCAACCAAGAGTTGGCCGCGCTAATCGAGATTGGCCGCGATATATCGGCCACGCTAGACCTGAACAAAGTGCTCAAGCGGGTGACGCAACGCGCAGCCCAGGTGTGCGGAGCCCACCGCTGCACTATCCTGATGTTGACGGAAGAGGGGAAGATGCTGAACCCCAGCATGTCCCAATTCAGCAATGGCCACGTAGACCAGGAGATGTGGCGGCTGTTCAGGGATGCCAGTTACCCTGTGCCGGTGAGCCAGGTACCGGAGGCGTGGCAGGTCATACACGAGCGGCGACCGCTGTTCGTTTCGGACACCTCAGTCTCATCGCTGCCCAGGCACTGGATCGAGCCTTTTGGCGTCAAGAGCGTACTCGTCGTCCCGCTGGTCAGCAAAGCGCGCGTTATCGGAGTGATGGCTCTTGACCACGTCGAGGAAGGCCAGGAGTTCACGGAGGAGCAGGTGAACCTGGCGATGGCTATCGCAGCGCAGGCAGCGGTGGCAATCGAGAACGCGCGATTGCTAGAGGAGGAAAGGGACAGCCGTCGCCTGGCCAACACTCTGCGGGAGATTGCCCAGGCGCTCAACTCAACGCTCAGTCTCAACGAGGTGCTGGGTCTGATACTGGCCGAACTGGGGAAAGTCATCGCTTTCGACAGTGGCTCGATTATGCTGTTGGAAGGCAGAGACCTGGTCATCCACGCCGTGAAAGGATTCACCGACCCGGCCAGCGTACTCAAAGTCCGTCTCAATCTGGATCTGGCTCCCCTCAACCGCGAAGTGGTAGAAAGCAAACGGCCCCTGGTCGTCAGTGCTGTCCATGAGGACGAGCGGTGGCTGAAACCGATGAAGGTCTTCGGCCTGGAGTCCGAGTTACGTAATATCCGTTCGTGGATGGGCGTCCCGCTGGTGGTCAAGGACCGGGTGATAGGCATACTAACCACCGACAAGAGCGAGGCCCATTTCTACAGCGAAAGGGATGCCAAAACCGCGCTGGCCTTCGCCAACCAGGCCGCCATCGCCATCGAGAATGCCCGGCTCTTCGAGGAAGCGCAGCAGCGCGCTCGCCAGTTGGAAGCCCTGACAAAGGTCGGGCGGGCCATTGGCTCCACGCTCGACCTCGGTGAGGTG
>QMOE01000422.1 GCA_003648125.1 Chloroflexota bacterium | reverse complement strand
GAGGAGACCCACGGCCCCTACGGCTACGTGGACGACATCTTCCTGTGCGCTTTCGTCGCCGACCAGGTTCGAGAGCAGGCCGGCATGGATGAGATCCTCACCGAACACGGGATGTGATCGCTTGCTCGACGCAGGTGAGCCAGTCCCGGCCTGCTCTGCCTGAGGACGCTCTCAGGTCCTTGACCGGTATTGGGCAAAACGCCACTGCTGATTGCCACCTCGCCCGTTCCGTGGTATACTTGACGCAAACAAAAAGCCTCGTGGCTGTAGCAGAGCCCGAGGCGGTGGCCAAGGCGATAGGGGCCGCCCTGGCGAGGAGGAGTATAGCATATCTGCCCGCCAGCGTCAACTCCGCGGCGGGCTTTGTTTTTTGCTGACGGGGCTTGATCTGCCGGCTTCGTTGAAAGAGCCTGTATTCTATAGCAGACAGCCCGGCGAGCCTGGCTAGCTCATCTGTACTGAAACAGGAGTATGCCCTTGACACAACAAGTCCAACCCGGTGATTGGTTGCAAGGACCGTTCTGGCAGGGAGATGTCCAGGTTCTCAGCATCCAATCTCGTGCCGAGCACGATGTGGTGACGGTTCATTCCCCCGACCAGCGCCCATCGCGGACCTATATCGTGACGCCCTCCGACTGGCAGCAGATCCGCCGGGTCACGCAAGCGGATCGCAGCAGCCTGTCTTTCGACGGCGATCCCGCCCGTTTCCGCCTGGGCATGGAAGCCCACCGCCTGCGCCTGGCCCACTCCATTGATCCCTACGCCGCGCTCAACGCCAGCCGTATTGACCCGCTCCCCCACCAATTTGAAGCCGTCTACGAGCACCTGTTGGCCCGGCCGGTGGTGCGTGCTTTGCTGGCTCACGACGCCGGGGCAGGAAAGACCATCATGGCCGGGATGGTGATCAAAGAGCTGCAGCGCCGACAGGGTGTGCGCAGAGTGTTGATCGTCGCCCCGGCCGGCCTGACCATCCAATGGCGACGTGAACTGCTGACCAAGTTCGGTGCGGACTTTGCCATTATCTGTCGTGACTACATGGCGGAGAGGCACCTGGACGGCCTGGACGTGTGGCGGAAGACCGACCTGGCTATCACTTCCATCGCCTTTGCGCGGCAGAAAGCGATGCGCCAGGCGCTGGAGAGCGTCGAGTGGGACCTGGTCATCGTAGACGAGGCCCACAAAATGGCCGCCTATCTGCGCCCCAATGGCTCCATCCGCAAAACAGATGCCTATGAGCTGGGCGAAATCCTTTCCCGCCATGCCACCCATTTTCTGCTGATGACCGCCACGCCGCACAAAGGCGACCCCGACAATTACCGCTTGCTGATCAGTCTGATTGACTCTCAGTGGGGAGAAGTCACGCCGTATGTTCAGGATGCCAACCCGGTGGTCTTGCGGCGCACCAAAGAGGAGATGCGCAAGCCGAATGGCGATCTTCTGTATCCGGAGCGGGTGGTCGAGACGCTGCCCTACACGATTTCCAAGCAAGAGGGTGATCTCCTGGAGCAGGTGCAGAAGTTCATCAGGAAGCGCTATGTCAAAGCCAGGTCGGTCAACCGGCAGAGCGCGGCCTTTGCACTGCTCACTCTGGAAAGACGCCTGGCCTCCAGTCCCTACGCGCTGAGAGAGTCGTTGAAGCGCATCCGGGCACGCACTGAAGCGCGCCTGCGCGATAGCCGTTTGGCGGTTGCCCGTAGTCCAGATGAGAGCGATTGGGTGGACTGGGAAGACCTGACCGAGCAGGAGCGTTGGGAGCGTGAGGCCCAGGCCGAAGCCGAGGCTGCGGAGCTGACCGACCGCCGGCAACTCAGAGCGGAGCTTCGGCGTCTGGATACGCTGATTGAGAGGGCAGGGGCGGTCATCCAGCAGGGGCAACAAGAAAAGATCAGCGAATTGCGCAAGGCCTGCGACTTGTGGGTGGGCGAACGTGGCGAGCAGTTGATCATCTTTACCGAGTTCAAGGATACGCTGGATTATCTCCTGGATTGCTTGAGCGAGTGGGATTACACGACGACCCAGATCCACGGCGGGATGCCGGTCAAGGAGCGACGCCGGGCAGAGAGGGCGTTCTGGGATGGTGAGGCCCAGGTGCTAGTGGCCACCGAGGCAGCCGGCGAGGGGATCAACCTGCAATGCTGCCACGTGATGGTCAACTTTGACATTCCCTGGAATCCCTGTCGCCTGGAACAGCGCATGGGCCGCATCCACCGCTACGGTCAGGAGGCCGACAAGGTATACATCTTCAACCTGGTGGCCACGAACACGATGGAAGGCGAGGTCAAGGAGGCGCTGCTCAGGAAGCTCGAGCAGATGCGGCGTGATCTCGGCGACAAAGTCTTCGACGTCGTCGGATCCGTGTTGTGGGGGAGGAAGTTGCGCAATATCCTGGAGCGCGTGGCGCTGGGCGAAAAAGAGGCGGTCAAGGAGGCCAAGCAGATCGTCGAACAGGCCGAAGAACCGGCGCGGAAGGCCATCGAGACCGAACGGCGCACCACGGTCACGGCGGAGCCCCTGGACATTGCCGCCTTCCAGAGGAAGCAGGCCACTTTTCGCGCCTACCGGTTGAGCCCGGAGACCTCCGAGAAGTTCTTCCGCCAGGCGCTACCTTTCGTCGGAGGGGTACTGGAAGAGTTTTCTGTGCCGGCAAAAGAAGGCCAGCAGCGCCCGGCTTTCAAAGTCACCTTACCAACCGATCTGTGCCGGGGACGACAGCGGAAACTGACCGTCTCCTTCTGGCCGGAGGTTTGCAGCGACGACGAGACTGAAGAGAACGCGGTGCTCTTTATCGCGCCTGGACACTGGCTCTTTGAGGTGTTGCTGGAGCGCGTGATCGAACGCTGCGTCCCTGATCTTAACCACGGTGCGGTCTTCTTCGATCTGCAACCAGAAGATGAGTCCCCCTACTTGATTTGGTTCATCCGAAGTCAGATCCGCGATGGCCTGGACCGGCGCGCCACCGATTTGCTGGCCGCCGTCGGCCACCGCGCGGATGAGGAGCAAGTGACCTCACTGCCCACAGAGGTGCTGAACGGCTTTGACTTTGGACAAGGACAAGACGTTGACGTCGAGATTCGGCAGGTGCAGCCCATGCTGGCCGCGCAGGCCGAGGTGCTTGACCAGTGCGTGAGAGCGCTTTTCCTGCCCGAGTTGGTGGACCGGCGAGCGCAACATCAAGCGGCTTTGGAACGTGACCGGCGTTTCCTGGAGGAAGGGTTGACGGCCCTGGCCGAACACCTGAGTTCGGCCGCAGTCAATGCTTACGGTGAGGGTGATTTCGAGACAGGGAATCGCCTGACTGACCAGAGCACAGCCGCGCAGCAGCGTCTGGCCGAGTTGCTCGCACAGATGGAGCGGGCCGGGCATCTGTTGCTGGTCGCGCCGGAGGTGTTGGGCGTGGCGTTGGTGCTCCCGGCACCATTAGAAGTCGAGATCGAAGGTGACGATGGAGCCACGAAAGTCTTGATGCGCCGCGACGATGTGGTGGAAGATGCGGCGATGCAAGTAG
>QMOE01000421.1 GCA_003648125.1 Chloroflexota bacterium | reverse complement strand
TATGCGAACAGTTTCAGAGCAGATAATTGCCTCAAAATCGCTCTCTTGGCCTGATTTGAGCACTTTTTGCAGAAATAGTCAACGTATAATGTGCATTATCTGATAAGCGTCTGAAGGTGTTTCGGAGTTAATGGCAGAGGTTCTCCGCCAGCTCATCTCGTTGCTGACCGGGTTACTGAGGAACAAGCGCCCACTTTTCTCAAAGTCGCCTTAACGTAAAGGCTAACTGCACTTGTTCACCTATCTTGGCGTCAGCGGATTCCACTATGTGGGCGCAGGTGGCGATGGGGCCATCGTCGCTGACGACAAATCCGGTGCGGACGGCGGAGCCGGCGGAGTATTCCCTGCTATCTCGCCAGCCTTGCCGCCAGGTCATCCAGCCCGATCTTGGGCGACTCGGCTTGCACCACGACCACGCGGTAGTTCAGTCTTTTGAGCTGCTCCCGCTTGCGCTCGTCCGCCGCCTGGACGTAATCCCGATAGTGCGGCGATCCATCTACAAAGAGCAGGATGCGCGGTTCGTAGAAAAAGTCCGCGATGGCAAGCGGCTCATTGCCGTCGTAGAGCGTTCGCTGCGCCTCGTCGGGCAGCGGCAGCCCTCGCTCGCGGATGGCCTGCAGCGCCTCCCGCTCCAACTCGGACTGGCACTGGCTCGCCAGTGCCTCAAAGCGATCCTCGGACACTATTGGCTCCACCGTCGTTCCTTCCAACGACTGAAGCCACGGCAGCACCAACGTCCGATCCAGCAGCGCGTGGGCGCGCTGGTTGTAAAAGCTGAGCAGGCAGGCGTAGCAGGCCTTCTGACAGCCGCCCTCTGGGTCGCCTTCGTGGAGCAGCTCGCGCGCCCGCTCGATCACCGTTGCCAGCCGGCCTGGTTCCGCCAGCGAGGCCAGCACGCCGCTGCCACCCACCGCCGTCTCGTAGAGCACGATCCGGTAGGGTATCCCGTCGGTGTCTGGCGAAGGAGCCTGCCCTGAGCTGGTCGAAGGGGCCAGGAAGCCGTTCACTTCTCGCTCGTCCAGGTTAAAGGCCACCATCAGCGCCCGCGCCAGCGTGTGCGATAGCGTCGTGTAGAAAGCAGCGGTGTCTGCTTCTGCAATCTCCTCCGGCAATGGCGCGTCGAACAAGGCCAAGTCGCTGTGGATAGTCGTGGTCAGCCAAAGGTTGCGCGCCAAGTCATCGGGGTGGGCGTTGCGGGGACACTGGCCTTGCTTTTCGTGCGTGTAGACGTGTTTCTCATCGGCGCCCTCACCGATCAGCCAGCGGTGGCATTTTTGGCAAAAGGTAAAGCCCTGCGGGTCTCGCTCTTGCTCGCGCTGACCGCGATTGATGCGCAGCACCTCGCCGCCGTGCTCTAGCGTCAGGGTGAACGCGGGCTTGCCATTGGCGCTGACCTGGTACGCTCGCTGTTTGCCCCCGGCCCGATAGTGAGGCGTGATCTCGTATCCCAGCCGCAGCCGCTCTTCTTCGTCGGCCGTGATGCGGGCGCGCTGTTGCGCATACATATCGGTCAGCTTTATCCCCGTCCGCGAGTGTAGGCCGATCAAGTCTTGCCCGCAGGCGCAGGCCGAGCGCTTGGTCTCCTCCTGGCCCACATAGGCCCGCTGACAAGCTGGGCAGACCAGCACCGGCTCGACGTCCAACTCGGTTTCCGGCTGTGTGGCCGCATCTCCCACCCTGCGCCGGCGCGGGCGTGCGTGCGTGATCTCGTAACGCTCGCCGCCATAGTAGACAAAGTTGCCCGGCGCGTACTCTGTCAGGGCAATGTCCGGATCGCGCGCCATCTCGTTCTCGCGGTTGTCAAAGGCCAGGGCCGTGGATTGGGGCGGGAAGGCATAGCCAGGCAGAAAGCCCTCGCCGCCCAGGTAGCGGTAGAGGTACCAGGCGCGCTTGCCGTCGCGCATATCTTCGAGCTTGCTCTCTATGACCACCCGCCGCCGATTCAGGTTTCGATCCACGCCTTCTTTTCTCAATTTCTGGTTGATGGCCTGCAGCTCGGTATCGAGGCGCTCGTACTCATCTCGCCAGCGGTTCATCGCATCGTCCAGCGCCTTGGCAAAGCCGCGTACTTGTCTCTCAATAAAGTCGCGGTCGAACCACTCGAAACTGCTCTCAGACGCGATCTCCTCGGCGAACGCTTCCTCCACCGCCGCGACTATGACGTCAAAGTAGTGGTCAATCCCAGCCTGGTAGGCGTCTCTCCAATCAGAGTAGAGGGGAAAATTCTCTTGGCCCAGGTCCAACAGTTCGCTGGCCCGGCTGGGCAGCCGCTCGGCTCCTTTCAGTCCCATTGTCTCTAGCACCAGGGCATGCACGTGGGCGCGGATGAGGGACTCGTTATCCAGCCGGAAGCGGGGTGCTGCGATTGTCCCGGCGATCATCTTTTCCGGAAAGCGGTAGAAATACTGGTCGTGGGGGCCGCGCGACGAACCGACGCCGGCAAAGACGGTGATTAGGGCGGGCTGCCCGCTGCGCCCGGCCCGTCCGGCCCGCTGGGCATAGTTGGAGGGGCTGGGCGGCACGTTGCGCAGGGTGACAGCATTGAGATGACCGATATCTATGCCCAGTTCCATCGTCGGGGTGCAGACGAGCACGTTGAGCGGGTCCTCCGCGTCGCGGAAGCGCAACTCGATCTCGCGCCGCTCCTCGCCCTCCACCTGGCCGGAATGTTCCTCGGCCCGCACCGGTACTGCCTCGCCCAACGGCGTGGCATAGACCTGGCGAAAGTAGTTATCGGTCAGATCGCGCTCCTCCAGCGTGGTGCGGCAGGTGGAGCCGGTGCAGACGCGCAATGTGCGGAAGCGGTGGACGCTGCCGCATTTGGGACAACGCCATTGCTCCGGATTTGGATCGGCCCACAGCACCAAGTCAGGGCTGATCATCCAGAGATCATAGCGCTGTCTGTCATAGTAGGGGGAGACGGTGCGCTTTACCAGGAACCCAGCATTGGGATCGCCTAGCTTTTCTGCGATCTGCGTCACCAGGCTCACTGCTTTAGTGTGTTCCAGCGGTTGACCCAGGGCATCAAAGACGCGCTTGATCCAGACCACCGGTTGGGTGTTGCTACCCGTCAACCGGTAGATGGTGTTGGGATAGCCGCGTTTGGCCGTGTCGCTGTAGCCGATGGGTCCGCGAAAGGTCTGGTCGTGGACGTAGGCGGCATGGTTGAGCTTGGCGATCACCTTTAGCTCAAACTCTTTCGGCTCCAGAATGGCCTCATAGGGCAAGGCGTGTCGTTTGCGCATCAGGTCCATCAATCCCAACAGAATGTCGTAGCGCAGATCGGCGTCCAGATCGGCCATCAGCGGCGCGTCGGCCCAGAACGCATCGGCCTCCGCACAGACGTCCAGTCCGTGGTAGCCCACTGCCAGCAATCCCACGTCCTCCAGATTCTGATGGGTGCGCCGGTGTGTGCCGCCCAACTCCCAGAGGGCAACGAACTGGAGATAACGCCGGTAGCGATCCTCGGCCTGGTAGTCCTGCTTGAACTGGCTCTTGCTCCTGCGGAAGGGGGGCAGGAT
>QMOE01000420.1 GCA_003648125.1 Chloroflexota bacterium | reverse complement strand
GCATCCGGCTGAAAGGTGCTGACGCACATCGCGCCCATCCACGGCCAGTCGCGCTGGGCACGCTCCACGGCGGCGACCGTGTACGCGGCTTGTTCCTCTTCGCTCACTCGTCCCCAGATGGACGGTTGGCCTGACCAGTCTGCCGGCAGCGCGTTCCACCCGAACTCCACCGCCCAGACGGGCAAATCGGCGCGGCCAGCATCAACCAGAGCCTGACGCACCCAGGCGGCCCGCCCGAAATTGAGTGCTTCGCCGGCCGGTGAGGCATCGGCGGGCTGCGAAAAGCCGTAAGGCTTGATGGCAACGACATCGAAGAAATCATCAGCGCGGGCGGCCAACAGCCCCCGCAGGTAGTCGGCCTCGTTCAAGTTTAGGGGGCCATTTTCCACAGTGGGAGCCAGACCGGCTGTCAGGATAACGGCGGAAGAGTCGGCGGAACGAATCTGGAGCGCGCCCTCGCGCAGTAGACGAGCGTAGGCCACGGGATCCACGTAGGCGTCGCCCCAGTGATCGCTGAGATTGGGCTCGTCCCAGATTTGGTAGTAGTCCACGCGGTCCCCGTAGCGGGCCGCAAACGCCCGTGCAAAGTCTCCGAAGTCCGCTACTTCACGGGGCGGGGTATGCGCATTGGATGTGCCAGTCGGACGAGCCCAGGCGGGTGCGGTGTCCAGCACGGCGATAAGCGACAAATCGCGCACGGCGCAGGCAGCGACGATGCGATCAGCCGTTTGCCAATCGAACTCGCCGGAGCGAGGCTCGATCTCTGCCCAGGGAAACGGCTGGCGCACCCAGTGAAAGCCCGCCGCCGCGATCTGATCCAGAGCACGGGCCAGCCCCTCGTCGTCGTATTGGTCGAGCTCGACGTTCACACCCCAAGGGATGGCGTTGGCCTGGGGTGAGGCCAGGGGATGGGCAGCATCGATGGTGCGCACAATCTGAGCACGGCACATCCACAGCAAGCCCGTCGCCCCGACCAGCGCCAGGAGCAGGAGGCTGGTCAAGGCCAGCCCGATGACGTTGCGCATCCGGGATGAGTTGCAGTCCGAAGATTTGGTGCTAATCATAGTTATACCGAGCGCATTTTGGAAATGTGAAACGTGAAACGTGGCCCTCACGTACCACGTTTTACGTTTCATTCACGCTTCACGTCCCGGCCCAGCGTGATTGGGAACATTGACCGTCGCCGGTGAGTTGGTAGACGCGGCTAGTGGTCAAGTCTACCAGGTACACGTCGCCGTTGTAAATCACGGCCAGTCGGCGGGCATCGGGCGACCAGGCAGTCTGCGGAACGCGCAGGCCGCTTTCCCCGGTCGGTGGGAAGACCAGATGGCGGTTGCTCCCATCGCGGTCCATGAGGTAGAGGTCGTAGCGGCTGTCCTGGGAGCTGGCTGGATAGCGGGCCTGGCCGTAGACTACCCAGCTTTCAGCCGCCTGGGTAGTCGTGTAGGCGGGCGACCAGCGCGGATTGGCCCACATCCCGGATTCGGAGGCCAGTCGCACGCGAACTATGCCGTCTATGCTGAGAGCCCACACGTCGAAGACCTGGCTGTCCTCCGGCACGTCACCCTCCCCGGCGGGGTTATGCAGCGTGCAAAGCACAAACTGACCATCGGGCGACCAGGAGAGGGTCGGCGTCCACACCCACTCGCTGTAAGTGCGAAACGGCGGAAAGTGCATCAACGGCGTCCGCTCCCGGCGATCTATGTCCACCAGACCAACTTCGTCCGCTGTGGCGTAGGCCAGGTGTTGCCCATCAGGCGACCAGGCGAAAGTCGGCCCCCACCAACTGTAGGCCCCCTGGAAGCTCGCGCTCAGCACCTGGGTGGCGACGATCCCCCCCGTCACCGTCTTGGTGAGGCCATGAGTGGTTGTAATCACTCGGTCAGGCTTGCTGCGAATAGGGAAAGGGGCAATCCACAGGTCGTTGTTGGCTTTCCAGCCAGGTGAGCCGCCGGTGCGCTCCGCCGTGGAATAGGCGATTTGCGTGCCGTCCGGCGACCATTGGGCGTAGACCACGCCTTCGATGCCCAGTGGGTAAGCTTCCTCGCCCAGGACGGTGGTGGTGATAGCCCACAGGGTATTTAACGGTGCGGTGAGTTCATCCCCACCACGACGACTAAAGAGCAGGCGATGGCCGTCGGCGGAGAGGTCGAAGACGCGGCCATCCAGGTCCCCCTCGGTGGTCAATGTGCGGCGACCGCCGCTGGCCCCGCGCATCAGCCAGGCGTTCCCGGCCGAGATGTAGGCCAGCGTGCCCTGGATGGATACAGAACTGGCCACGCCCTCCGTACCCACCACCATGATCTCGTCCACCGGCTCGCTGAGCACGGTACGGCGCACTTCCACGCGGCTGACCTCAACGCCGTTCTCGAAGGTGATCTTGTAGGTGATTTCCTCCTCGCCGTTCGCTCCCAACTGGATGAGGCGGGTTTCGCCTTCCGGGATGCCCTCGCTCTTCACCGTGCGGTGGGCGAAAGGTAACACCTGCCGTTCGGTGATAAATCGTTCCTCCACGCGGATGACGGTGATGGTCATCCCCGGTTCGATCTCCACCCACAGGTCCGGTTCGGTGCGATCCAGTTCACCCAGTTTGACCCCGGCTTCTTGTAGGGCATCGCGCACGATGCGCGCCTCAGTGCTGATAACCCGCCGCTGGCCGTCCACCAGGATGGTCACGTCCCGGTGGCGGGTGGGCTGACAGCCGGCCAAGAGCAGCAGGACAGCCATGCAGGTTGCAATAAAAAGCACAGCGAGTCGTTTAGCGTTCATCAGGGATGCACCTCCGTGGACTCTTATCCTACCACAAACTGGCGTTATCTGCAAACAGGTGCGACGCACCTGGGTAGTGCGTCGCACATACTCGCGAGTCGAGAAAGCGGCTGATTATTTTTTCGGTTTCAGGATGAAAAGAGCCGCCAGCGCGGCGGGGCGCTGGCGGCGTATCGCCTCCCAGGTTTTCTGGTACCGGAGCAAGAAGTTACGACAGCGGTGTAGCTTCCACACGCTCTCCCCGGAAATCGAGCACGCCTATCCCCGCTTTTTCTGCTGCTGCGATTACCTGGGGGTAGATGCGTAAGCCAAAAATATAGGGCAGATACGGCTTTTCAATTCGCGCCTCAGCCAGTCGCCGCAGGAACTCAGCATCCTTCAGGCGCTTGGCCCATCGCCCCAATTCCTTTTGCCGCACCCGTGCCTTGGCTTCCACCAAAGCCCACAACCGTTCCCCCTGTGGGCTTTCCACCGGCAAGGCCACGTCTATCTCCCCGTCCACCAGAATAGGATAGGCCGGGCCCAAGGAACGATATCCTTTTTGCTCCATGACGTAGAGCAGGAGCTCCTCGGCATCCACCTCCAGATCGGCGCCCATGAGATTGGCCAGATGCCCCACCTGTCGGAAAAGCTGACTGACGGCTTCCTCAGTGCGGGCCTGGGCTTCGGCCAGCCGCTCGACTGCCGCCTCCAGGCGGGTTAGCCGTTCCTCGGTGCGGGCCTGGGCCTGGGCCAGCTCTTCAACTCGCTGCTCGGT
>QMOE01000419.1 GCA_003648125.1 Chloroflexota bacterium | reverse complement strand
CAGTTGCGCAGCCGCCAGGGGGCCGATCATCCAGGCGTCAGGGCGAAAGTACTCGATGAAGAAGCGGCCTAGCGGGTAGCCGATGACGTAGCCCAGGACAATGTCGCCTCCCAATAGCCGATCTTTTAGCTTTTGCGCGATCACCGCCAGGACGATGAACAACAACAGACACCACAGTGATTCGTACAGAAAGGTGGGGTGGAAGAGGGTGTCGGGTGGGTAGGTGGCGAGGTCGTTGTAGGGCACGATGCGATACTCGGGGGCAATGATCAGGCCCCAGGAGGAATTGGTGGGCGGCCCATACAGTTCCTGGTTGATAAAGTTCCCCCAGCGGCCGATGAATTGTCCCAGGGCCAGTCCCGGCGCGCCATAGTCGAGCCACTGGAGCGGGCGCAGCCCGGCACGCCAGGCGTAGAGCAGTACTCCCAGTATCCCTCCGACGACGGCTCCGTAGATGCCCAAACCCCCATGCCAGATGTAGAGTATTTCGGCGGGGTGTTGGCGGTAGTAATCCCAGCCTACCATCCCCCCTTCCGGGTTGGAAAAGACGTGGTAGAGCCGGGCGCCGATGATACCCAGGATGATAGCGGCGATGAGGCCGTTCCAGACGTGGTCGGGATTGGCGCCATCTTGCCTGGCCCGCCAGGCGGCGTAGACTGCGCCCAGCATGACGCCGCTGACGATCAGAACGCCGTACCAGTGAATGCCAAAGTTGGGACCGAGGTGAATTAGAATGGGATCGAGCGGTGGCTTCATAGCTTTCTCCTGTCGTGAGTGTGCGACGGATTATACCACAAGGATGGTTTCGCTACCAGGTTGGGGTGGGGAGATCTCTGCTCAATTTGTTCACACAAACCGCGCAAACACCCGGTTTCCCAGCAGCCGCCCGCGCGCCGTCAGCCGCGCAACGCGGCCGTCCCACGCCAGCAGGCCCAGCCCGGCAAGTTCCGCCAGTTCTTTCCCAAACACGTCCACCAGCTTGGCGCCAAAGCGCGCCGCGAACACGTCCGCCCGCACCCCCTCCGCCAGCCGCAATCCTAACATCATCGTCTCGCCCATCTCGGTGCGGCGGTCAATCACCTCCATTTCCTGGACAGGTTGATCACCTGTCTCGCAAGCAGCGATGTAATCGCGCGGATGGAGCAGGTTGCCCCAGCGACGCCCGTCCAGCCAGGAGTGCGCCCCCGCTCCCACGCCCAGCCACGGCTCGTTGTGCCAGTAGACCAGGTTATGGCGGCAGACGCGGGAGGCGGGCCGCGCCCAGTTAGAGATTTCGTAATGGAAGAACCCCGCCTCCGCCAGCATCTCCTCCGCCAGTTCGTACATCTCGGCCGCCAGGTCGTCGTCGGGCGGGGGGAGCTTGCCGGAAGCGATGCGTTTTGCCAGTGCCGTTCCCTCTTCGACGCTCAGGCAATAGAGCGACAGGTGCTCCGGATCGAGCGTCAGCGCGGCCTCCAGCGTCTCTTGCCAGCGGGATAGGGTTTGAGTTGGCAAGCCAAAGATGAAATCCAGGCTCAGGTCGTCGAACCCGGCGGCGCGGGCCGCCTCCACGCTCTCCACTGCCTGTGCCCAGGTGTGGATGCGGCCCAGCAGGCGCAGTTCCCTATCGTTGGCCGACTGCACTCCCAGGCTGAGCCGGTTGACGCCTGGCTCACGCAGGCCGCGCAGATAGGCGGGCGTCATCGTGCCGGGGTTGGCTTCCAGGGAGATCTCGGCCTCATCCGAGACGTGAAACGTGAGACGTGAAACGTCGAGCAGGCCGGCCAGCAGGTCGAGCGGCAGCAGGGAGGGGGTGCCGCCGCCGAAATAGATCGTCGGCACAGGCAGGCGGCCCCAGCGCTCACCGGCGGCCTCGATCTCGCGGCCCACCGCCGCCACGTAATCCGGCATCAGGTCGTCCAGCCCGGCGTAGGTGTTAAAGTCGCAGTAGGCGCAGCGGGAGCGGCAAAAGGGGATGTGGATGTACAGTGCAGTCGAGGATTGGGATGTGGTCATTCGCGCGGCTCCGGCAGCCCGGTCGCCAGCAGATACCCGGCGATGCAGAGCGCGAGAGAGACGGTGAACAGCCCGGCGAAACCCAGCAAGTCAACCACCAGCCCTCCCAGCCCCGAAATCAGGACGACGATCCCCATTATCGTGTTTGAGGTTCCCAGGTAGAGCGGTCGCTCGGCCTCGGGGACCAGTTCCAGCAAAAAGTTGCTCCCAGATAACACCTGTCCGGGCCGCACTGCGCCATCCAGGAAAAAGAGAGGCAGCACCAGGTATGGAAGCCGCGCCCCCTGAGGCTGTAGGAGTGCGACCATGCCGACCAGGGTCAGTGCCAGCAGCACAGTCGTCCCCGTGCCCAGATTCAGCACCCGCATCACCAGTTGATTTCCTCGCCGGTCGCTCAATCGGCCCCAGAGCAGGTTGAAGAGCAGTTGAGCGCCGATGCGGGTCGCCAGATAGATTCCCACCATCCCAGCCGGCGCCCCCAGCACGTTCTTGGCATAGATGGCGTAGAATGGAAGGGCGATGCCTGCCAGAGCCAGGCTCATCCGGGCAGACAGGTAGCGGCGGTAGACTTTGTTCTCGCGCAGGATGCGTCCGGCCCGGCGCAATTGCTCTCTCACCGTCACCGATTCGGCCACGGTCGCCCCTGGGGGTTCTCTGACCATGGCGAAAGACACCAGCCCGGGCGCCATCGCCGCGCAGTAGAGGAAAAAGAGGAAAGCGTGATTGCGCGGAAAGGGGAGCGCCGGGTTACTCAGCACCAGCTTGACGATCCATCCGGCGCCCAGGCCCAACGTCCCGCCGACGAGTTGCCGCCAGGAAAAAAAGCTCCCCCGCTGCCGGGCCGGGATCGTCTTGGCTACCACGTCGAAAAAAGCCAACCCGGCCAGGCCGGCCGAAAGGCGGGCGGTAGTGTACAGGATAAAGAATCCAACGAGCAGGAGCAGGGGGTCTTGAATAAACCACACCGCCGTCGCCAGGGCTATCCAGGCGAAGGTGCGAATCACCGCCGACAGCGTGTAGCTGGGCATCTTGCGTTCCATCCGCTGAATGCGGGCGGAGACGAATATCTGAGGCAGGAACCAGCAGGCATCCCCTAGTGGCGACACCAACCCGGTGAGCAAGTTTGAGGAGGTTAACTTGCTCACGAACAGGGTCAAGACCAACGGCGGGGAGACCAGTGCTTCGGCAAAGTTAAACGCCGCTCCGTTGAAAACCCCCAGCGCAAAGGTGCGCTTGATTTCGCGCCTCAGGGAGCTTTTTTTTCTCGTGCTCATGTTGCCCATTCTACCCTCTAATCCGTAATTGGCAACCCGCGATCCATAATTGACAGAACTCGGTGTCTGACGTATAGTATAGTGGATTTTTCTACCAGACATTTTTGCCAAGTTTCTGTTACACAGAGATTCACGGAGGATTCACAGAGACGCCTGTCTACTGACAGGCAGACATAGAAATTCTTTGCAGGAATCTGCTAGTACGAAGCGACTCTTTTGTTAGATCATCCAAATTTCAACATCTCAGTGCCTGCCTGT
>QMOE01000418.1 GCA_003648125.1 Chloroflexota bacterium | reverse complement strand
TAAATCCGCGCGAAGCGCGGTCGCCGCTGGCGAAATTTGAGGTACAAGTCCATGAGCACATCTCTCTACGCCAAAATTCACACCTGGGACAACCTGCTCTTGGCCCACCGCAAGGCCAGCAAGGGCAAGCGGGGCAAGGCACCGGCCACTCGATGGAGGTGAAGACAAATGAACGGTTGGGCAATACTGCTGGGCGCAGCGTTGGAAGCAGGATTGGGCCTGCTGGCCGAGGCCGGTTTCGGCGACGAGATACGCGACCTCAAGGAGCGCCTGACGAAGGGAACCGAGAGGGCGCGCCTGGCGGCCTTCGACCGAGCTTTCGAGCAGGCGGTCCAGGCTGCCGGTGAGGAGCGCCTGCGGCCCCTGCTGGATCACCAGCCTTTTCGCGAGGCCGTCGTCGCCGGGCTGTTGGACCCGGTGCAGGGCTTTGACCTGCAGGCGGCCGTGGAGAAGTGGGAGGGAAGGCTGACGCCAGCCTACGCCCCCGGCCTGCGCCGCTTCTTCTCCGCACTGGAGAACGCGCTGCTGGCCGACGAGACCTGGGGGCCGCTCCTGGAACGCTACCAGGCTCTGCGCTTCCGGCAGGACGTGCTGGACGCGCTGCAGGCGCGCAAACTGGACGTGCCGCCCCGGCAGTTGGTCTCGACGCTGAACGCGCAACTGACCGGCAGCGGAGCGATTGTCCAGGCGGGTGGTGTGGCCGCCGGTGAGGGCGGCGTGGCGGTTGGCGGGGATGTGGTGGGAGATATTATTCAGATGGTCATCCGGCAGTTGGTGGTGGAGGTGAAAGCACCGCCAACTGGCCCGCAACCTGATGCCCTGCGGGCAGGTTACTTGAACCATCTCTTCGAGGCTACCAGCTACCTCTCGCTGGCCGGCATTGACCCCAAGGCAGCCAGCCAGTCCGAAGCGCGCCTCAACCTGGAGGCGGTCTACACGGCGTTGCTCACTCTCACACCTGAGACGCACGAACGTCTGGCCCGCGGCGAGGCCGAGGCGATGGAGCGGGAAGTGCGGCGTCTCTCGGCCCTGGAACAATTGAACCGCCATGCCCGGCTGGTGCTGTTGGGCGACCCTGGCAGCGGCAAGAGCACTTTTGTCAACTTTGTGGCCGCGTGCCTGGCAGGGGAGGCCCTGGGCCGGGAGGACATCAACCTGGCGTTGCTGACGGCCCCTCTGCCGGACGAGGAGGGGGAGGATCAAGAGGAACGCCAACCGTGGGATCACGGTCCACTGCTGCCGGTGCGGATCATTCTGCGCGACTTTGCCGCGCGCGGCCTGCCCCCGCCCGGCCAGCGGGCCACGGCCGAGCACTTGTGGCGTTTCATCGCCGCCGAACTCAAGGCCTGTGCTCTGGGTGGCTATGCCCGTCACTTGTGCCAGGAATTGCTAGATCGGGGCGGGTTGTTATTGCTGGATGGGCTGGACGAAGTGCCCGAGGCCGACCGCCGCCGGACGCAGATCAAGCAGGCAGTGGAGGATTTTGCCTCAGTCTTTTCTCGCTGCCGGGTGCTGGTCACCAGTCGCACCTACGCCTACCAAAAGCAGGACTGGCGGCTGAATGGCTTTGCCGAGACGGTGCTGGCTCCTTTCAGCGCGGGCCAAATCCGCCGCTTTGTGGATCGCTGGTACGCGCACATTGCCACCCTACGCGGCTTGCACCCCGACGACGCCCAGGGGCGGGCGGAGTTGCTCAAGCGGGCCATCTTCGGCAGCGACAGGCTGGGAGCCCTGGCCGAGCGGCCGCTGCTGCTGACGTTGATGGCCAGCCTGCACGCCTGGCGGGGCGGGAGCCTGCCGGAGAAGCGCGAGGAGCTGTACGCCGACACGGTGGACCTGTTGCTCGACTGGTGGGAGAGCCCCAAGGCCGTGCGCGATGCGCAGGGGAAAGTGGTGGTTTTGCAGCCTAGCCTGGCCGAATGGCTCAAGGTGGACCGGGACAAAGTGCGCGACCTGCTCGACAAGCTGGCCTACCGGGCTCACGCGACGCAGCCCGACCTGGCAGGCACTGCCGACGTGCCGGAAGGGGATCTGGTAAGTGGGCTGATGCGGTTGAGCCAGAACCCGGACGTCAAGCCGGGGCGGCTGGTGGAATACTTGAGCCAACGGGCGGGGCTGCTCCTGCCGCGTGGGGTGGGAGTGTACACCTTCCCACACCGCACTTTCCAGGAATACCTGGCGGCCTGCTACCTGACCGACCACGATTATCCCGACCTAGTGGCGGAGCTGGCCCGTGGCGATCCGAACCGCTGGCGGGAAGTGGCCCTGCTGGCCGGGGCCAAGGCAGCGCGGGGGATGGCACCGGCCATTTGGCTGCTGGTGGAGGCCCTCTGCTACCGTGAGCCGGAAGCGCCTGAGAGCGGCCTGGCTGACGCCTGGGGCGCGCACCTGGCCGGACAGGCGTTGGCCGAGACCGCTGATCTGGAGCAGGTCGGCGAACGTGACCAGGCAAAGGTAGCGCGGGTGCAGCGCTGGCTGGTACATATTCTGAAAGGTGGCGAACTGCCGGCCGTGGAGCGAGCGGCGGTCGGGGATACCCTGGCCAAACTGGGCGATCCGCGATTCCGGGCGGATGCGTGGTACCTGCCTGACGAGCCGCTGCTGGGCTTTGTGAAAGTGCCGGCAGGACCGTTCCTGATGGGGACGCGAGAGGAGGAAATCCCGGCGTTGTTGGAGAAGTTTGGCGGAGAGCGAGATTGGTATGAGGACGAGGTGCCCCAGCACACCGTAGAGTTGCCGGACTACTACATAGCCCGCTACCCGGTGACGGTAGCCCAGTTCCGGTCCTTTGTACAAGAGAGTGGATATGAAGCCCAGGCACCATGGGAACAGTACAATGAGCTGGGGAGTCACCCTGTAGTGGTCGTGACGTGGTACGATGCGCTGAAGTATTGCGAGTGGCTGACCGCACAGTTGCGGGGCTGGGCAAATCGGCAAATCGGCGAATCAGCAAAAGGACAAATCAGCCAAGCGGAGATAGAATTCTGGGAGGGGCTGAGGGATGGGCGGCTAGGCGTTCGTCTGCCCAGCGAGGCGGAGTGGGAGAAGGCGACGCGGGGCGGTCTCCCCTCTCCCTCAGCGGGAGAGGGGCCGGGGGTGAGGGGGCGGATTTTCCCCTGGGGGAACGAGCCGGATCCCAACCGGGCCAACTACGATGATACGGGGATTGGTGGCACCAGCGTGGTGGGGTGCTTTCCCGGGGGGGCCAGTCCGTATGGGTTGGAGGACCTGAGCGGCAATGTGTGGGAGTGGACTCATAGCCTGTGGGGAGAGGATTGGGAGAAGCCGGATTTCAAGTATCCCTATGATCCGAAAGATGGTCGTGAGAATGAGTCAGCTGGTTCTGATGTGTTCCGCGTGTTGCGCGGCGGCTTCTTCGCCGTAGCGCGAGGTTCGTGCGCTGCGCTTTCCGCCTCAGGGTCGACCCCGACTTCAGGCTCAGGAGCATCGGTTTTCGGGTCCTAGTTGCTCCCGGCTTTACCTCTGGCCTCTGAAAACTCTGGTCTCTGGCTCTCTGATCCTCTGGAGCGAG
>QMOE01000417.1 GCA_003648125.1 Chloroflexota bacterium | reverse complement strand
GTTACCGGATCGAGAATTGGCCGTCCAGACAAGTTATAGGTAGTAAATGGGTCGCCCTTGAAAGTAAACATAGCGGCAACATCACGAAAGCTCTTGAGCAGTGGGCCTAGAGAGCCTTTCATTGCGGCTTCCAACGGGCCAGCCAATATGCTAGCGCGGGACAAGGCGGCCGGGTGGGTGAGCAGCGGGAGCGAGAGCAAAGCAGCGATGAGCAACGCAAGCGCCAATCTCCACCAATGCCGTGCAGGCAACTCGGAACGTACTATGATCAGGTAGAACACAAATAAGGGAAACATCACCCACGCGATGCGAAATGCCTCGTAGGCGTAGATAGATGCTGTCACAAACAGGCTAAAGCCGCCCCAGTACACCCAGGGACGCCACCAACTTTGTGGTTGGACGTCGGGGGGCTGTCGCCCTATACCCATCCCTAGCCAGAAAAAAGTGACGGTCAGCACAGTGAGGCTGGCGGTCGGCTCAGTTTGTATTGCGAAACGACTCGTCGAGACAGGCCAATACGAGACGGCCAGCCAGACCGCTGCACCGAGCGCAACATTCGTCCCAAAAACCATGCGTGCCCATAGAAAAACAACGAGCACCAAAATAACACCAAACAGCGCCGACGTTGCACGCACAGCAAGGTAACTGGGGCCTACTAAAATCATCATCATTGCACTGGCATAGTGCATAAATGGCTCATCCTGATATCCATACGTAGCCACATACAGCGGTCGTGCACCGTTATACACCGCAATCGCGTCGTGGCTAAAGTCCGCCTCGTCGTGCGTCAAGCCAGGTGGAATGGAATCCAGCCGGTAGAGGCGCAGAAAAACGGCTACCAACAAGATGAGCACGAACAACGCCCATTCCAGACGACGGGGGATGACCAGTTCGTAACCTTGTGGCCTGGTCATTCTCCTGCCACCTCCACCGTCTGCAAGAGAATGTGGTCACTCACGGCCACGCCATCCACCAGCACCGGCAGCCGGGGCATAGCGGGATCGGGCGCGTGACCGGCCATGATCGCATCTACCCTATCGGGCACGGTGTAGACGCCCGCGATCAAAGTATACTGCCCCGGCGGCGCGTCCGCGGGCAGAGAGAGGCGATGAAGCTGTAAAACGACGTCGCCCGGCCGCCAGTCCCACGAGGGAGCGCCCAATCGATCCTGCTGCGCCACTACCTGGTTCTGACTGTCCAACAACTGGGTAAAGAGCACCCCGTCCCGGTCAGCGGGCAGCGGCGACTGTACCCGCCAGAAGGTGAGTACCTCAAATGCACTGCCCGGTTCCCCGGTCCACCCTTTCAGACGATAGCCCAGAAAGGTCAAGTGTTCCCCGACGTTCAAGGGCGGCGTAAAGGGCTGGGCCGGGGCATCCATCGCCCCATTGAGCGCCAACCTGGTCTCCTCCGTCCGCCAGCGATAGAGGCCAAACGAGGGGTTGAAATCATCGGGGTGCAGCGTGACTTTTTTCAGCAGGGTGATGTGGGGAGCAATAAAATTCTCCAGCGATTCATCCGGCGGTATGGCCTCTGGAATGACCAGCCCCGCTTCAAGCCCGGCCGGGATTAGCAGCGCCTGGCGACCGTCGAACCAGCGGGTAGAGGGGGCGCTCTCCCCCAGCACGACCTCGATGAGACGCGGGTCGCGGTACTCGCCAGGGAAAAAGGCGGAAATGACTATCGGCTCATCCGCTTTCCCCTCGCGGATGGCCTCGGCAATCGCCATCAGGTTGGCGTGGTAATGGACTCGCACGTCCCGGTCATTGGCCCAGCGGACAAAGTAATCCCGCCCGGTTAAAAAGAGCATCAGCGCCAGCGCCGCCCCTCCCACCAGAGTGGGAAGCCGCATCCGGCCCACGCGCACCGTCCGCACACCTTCCAGAGCCAAAGCGGGGAACAGAAACAGTACCGGCTGCGCGCCGATGGCCCGCAGATTGGCCGCGTCCACCCCGGTTGCCAGGGCTGGGAAAAAGCCTACCCCCAGCCAGAGCAAAGCCAGGGCGTGGGCCGGATCGCGCCAACGGAACAGAGCGACGATCAGTCCGGCGTAAAAGAGCAGACTCATCAGCGGATCGAGGATTGGCCGGCCGGGGATATTGTAAGGAATAAACCCATCCCCCCACAAGCTGATTACCCCCAAAGTGTGGAACACGTTTGCCAGCAGCGGGTGAGGATCGCCGCTCAGGAACGAGCGCAGCGGTGAATCCAGTTGCCCCACTCGAATCTCGGCCGCCGGGTGCGCCCGCAGGTAAAGGAAAAGCGGCGCAGTGACGAGGGCCATCACGACCAGCATCACCAGCCAGCCGCGCCAGCGCTGCCGCCACATATCGCGCCGCGCCCAGAAAAGGTAAAGGCCAAAAAGCAGCGGGATGGCCGGCATCACTCGCGCGGCCAGGTAGGTGTAAAAAGTCAAACCCAGCAACAACCCCGCCACCGCTGAACGGGCGAGGGAAGCTGATTTTGCTTCGGCGAGGCGAGAGACGAGCAGGGCCGCCGTGAGCAGAACGGAAAGCGTCACCGATCTGAGCCCCATCCGGCTCGTGCTGACTCCCCAGAAGGAGAGAGCCAGGCCGGCAGCAGTCCACAGAGCAACAGGACGGCCAAAATTGCGCCGCGCCCAGGCGTAGGTCAAAGCGACCAGCAGAATTCCCCAGAAGGCCGAGGTCAACCTCAGCACAAAGGGAGCCTGCCCGACGATTGCCATCATCAGAGCCACGCTGTAGAGATATAGCGGTTCTTTGCCCTGCGGCACTGGGAAATAGAGCGGCCGCGCGCCGCGCAGAATAGAGATAGCATCAGGGATATAGTTGGCCTCGTCGTGCGTCAGCCCCGGCGGCACACTATCCAACCGATACAGCCGCAGCGCCACTGCCAGCAGCAGGATGACGACGAGCAACGCCCATCGAGATTTGGTCAAATCAACCTCCCAGAAAAGCGATTCAATCATACCCTAACCCGACGCGGTTGACAAGTGGGTTTCGGAGCAAATTGTGTTATAATGCGAATCAGCGAATTCCGAACCCAGGAGGCATTATGCGGCCTAAAACCCTCAGACATTGGACATTGTTCATCACTCTGATTTTTACTTTGACCGGCTGTGGAGCGCAATCGCCGACGCCGACATCCCTGCCTCCAACCCCGATGCCCGGCCCACTATCGCCGCTTCCCACCCCCACGCCGACCGCCGAACCGCAGCCAATGATCATCACACTCGGACTGTGGCTGCCGGAGGAATTGGACCCTTACGGCGGAGGGGCAGGGGCGGACGTCTTGGCGCAGCAACTGACCGCGTTCAGCAAAGTCCACCCCGACTTACAAGTTGAAGTCACAGTAAAACAGGCCCACGGGCGTGGCGGCCTGCTCGACTTTTTGCGCACGGCGCGGGACGCCGCTCCCTCCGTGTTGCCCGACCTGGTAGTGCTGGACGCGGCCGAACTGGAAACCGCAGCCGGATCGGGCCTCGTCCAACCGCTCGATTCTATCCTCTCGCCGGCCGAAATGACCGACCGCTTCCCTTTCGCCGCCGAACTG
>QMOE01000416.1 GCA_003648125.1 Chloroflexota bacterium | reverse complement strand
GCCTGGGAACGCGGGCGTCCCCGCCCGCATGCGGCCAAGATGGCCGCGCTCCAATGACCGCGTTCCGATGACTGCCTGGGAACGCGGGCGTCCCCGCCCGCATGCGGCCAAGATGGCCGCGCTTCAATGACCGCGCTCCGATGACTGCCTGGGAGCGCGCTTGGTTTCGATACGCCTTCGGCTACTCAACCAGCGGTCGCTAGCCTTAGGTTGACGCGCATGGGGTGAAAGCCCCACTGTCGGAATCGAGTTCGGCGCAAAGCTCCGACGCACCAGCGACGGGCAAGTTTACTCTGTCAATTTGGGTATGCCAGTTTGTAAAGTCATACGGCCTGTGTTATAATCTTTGAAACATTCCCCCTTGCCCTGGAGGTGAGGGGGTCTCAATTAAGGGGGTAGGGAGATGGAAATCCCAAAAGTGGTTTGGATAGCGGGTGGCGTGGCTGTCTGCACCGCAATCGTCGTGGGTGTGTGGTTCTTCCTGAACGCGCAAAAGATCAATCTCACCCGATCTAAATCGCTGGGCCAAAAGCCAGAGTGGATGGGAACCATGCCCCCGCCAGAGACCGTGGCCGCGACCCAGGCAAACGGCGAAGGCATCACGCTCTACGACCATGACTCCGGCGAGCACGTTGCCGCTACTTTTGTCGAGCAGATTGAAGACATCCTGCACACCCAGCTTGGCGCCGACCCCGCGCTGGCGGCGATGAACGTGGATCTAGGGACAGCGCCCGACGGGGGACTAGAGATATGGGTGAACGGCGAGCGGTACACCGAAGTCAACCTCATCCCTGACGAGCGGCTGCGCCAGGCCATTCGGCAGGCTGTCAAGAAATGGGAACAGGAGAATTGACGTGCTCGACATTGCACTCATTCGCGAAAAACCGGAACAAGTAAAGGAATTGCTGGGGAGCCTCAGCGCAGACACCGCTCAGGTAGATACCGTCCTGAGCTTGGATGTCCAGCGGCGCGAGATACTCGTGCAAGTGGAAGCGCTCAGAGCCGAGCGCAACCGTGTCTCGAAAGAGATCAGCCGCCTCCGAGACCAGGCCGAACGAGAGCAACACATCGCCGAGATGCGTGATGTAGGCAAACGCATCGGCGCGTTTGAAGATGAACTGCGCCAGGTCGAATCTGGCCTCAAGGTGGCGATGCTGGCGCTGCCCAACCTGCCGCACGCGAGTGTGCCCGCCGGCCCCGACGAGACGCACAACCCCATCGTGCGAGAGTGGGGCGAGCCGCGCGAGTTCGATTTTGAGCCAGTGCCTCACTGGGACCTGGGGCCGGAATTGGGTATCGTTGACTTTGAGCGGGGGGTCAAGCTCTCCGGCAGCCGCTTTTACGTCTTGCGCGGGGCCGGGGCGCGCTTGCAGCGGGCGCTTATCAGTTGGATGCTGGACGTGCATACTGGGGAGCACGGATACACCGAGATTTATCCCCCCTTTGTGGTCAAGGAAGAATGTATGTGGGGCGCGGGAGAACTCCCCAAGTTCGTTGACAACATCTATCACGACGTCGAGGATGATCTCTGGCTTATCCCCACAGCCGAGGTGCCGCTGACCAATCTGCATCGGGGTGAGATCCTCAGTGCCGACGAACTGCCCATCCGCTACGTGGCCTACAGTGCCTGTTTCCGCCGTGAGAAGATGAGTGCCGGGCGGGACGTGCGCGGCATCAAACGCGGGCACCAGTTCGACAAAGTCGAGATGTACAAACTCACTCCTCCGGAGAACAGTTACGATGAGTTGGAGGCGATGCTAGAGGACGCGCTGGACATCTGCCGCCGGCTGGATATTCCATATCGTCTGCTAGAGCTTTGCACGGGCGACCTGGGCTTCCACGCGGCCAAGACCTACGATATCGAGATGTGGGCGCCGGGCTGCGGCGAGTGGCTAGAGGTGAGCAGCATCAGTAATTGCGAGGCTTTCCAGGCGCGGCGGGCGAACATCCGCTACCGCCCGGGGCTAAAGGATAAGCCGCGCTTTGTTCATACACTCAATGGCTCCGGCCTGGCTCTGCCACGGGTGATGATTGCGATCCTGGAGAACTATCAGCAGGCGGACGGCAGTATCGTGGTGCCGGGGGTGCTGCGCCCGTGGATGGGAGGGATAGAGATCATCGGTAGTCAAGATTGACAGTTGTCTGTTGGCGTGGTAGAATTTGAACGCTGGGGGGGAAACCTGCCCCTGGAATTGGAGAGGTGGCCGAGTGGACGATGGCGACGGTCTTGAAAACCGTTGTGGCTGCAAAGTCACCGTGGGTTCGAATCCCTCCCTCTCCGCCTGATGAACAACTGCATAGTGATACGGGGAGGTGCCAGAGTGGTTGATTGGGGCCGCCTGCTAAGCGGTTGTGGGGTTAATAGCTCCACCCAGGGTTCGAATCCCTGCCTCCCCGCCTCTTTTATTCTCAACCGCCCTTTCGAGGGCGGTTTTGCTAACTGTCACTCTAACCGTGCGCCGTCCGGGTGGGCACTGCCAAGACACCGAGTACCCCGGCGCCAGCGTGGGAGGCCAGCGCTGCCCCCGTTTCCTCTACCCAGACGTGCTCTCTGGGAAATCCGGTCCGCTCCGCCAACAGATTGCCCATCTCTTTTGCTTTCTCTGGGATGCGGGCGTGCACTACTGCCAGATACTCTAACGGTTTCAACTCCTCGACTTGACCCAACACGCGCCTCAGCCCACTCTGAAATGAGCGAGCTGCCCCCAGTAGCCGCAGTTGACCGTCCACCACATTGATAATGGGCTTGATGTTGAGCACTCGCGCCATTCGATCCGCGATAGAGATGAACGCATCGGCCCGTCCCCCGCGCCGCAGATTCTCTAGCGTGTCCAGTACAATTGTCAGTTGCATCCGTGCCCGTAGATCATCCAGTTGTGTGAGAATCTCTTGCATCGAGCGACCGGGCCATGCAGTTCGAGCTGCTTGCAGAACTTGGAGCCCCGTGCCCAAAGAAATAGAAAGGGAATCAACAACTTTCACGGCTTCGCCAAAGCGTTGAGCAGCCAGGCGCGCCGCGTTAAACGTGCCGCTATGCTTCCCTGTGACAGTCAGGCACAACACCTGCTTCCCTTGCGCTATCAACCGCCCAAATGTTGCCTCGAATGTGCCAACCGAAGGCTGGGAGGTTTGAGGGGGCTGCTTGGCGGCTTTTTCCCAGAACTCTTCTACCGGTAACTCCCCGTCCTGGTAGACCTCGGCTCCAAAGCGGACGACGAGTGGCACCACGGCAATTTTGAATTTTTTCACTAACCGGTGTGGGAGGTCGCAACTGCTGTCGGTCACGATCCGTACAATTTGCCTCATTTTGGTCTCCTTTAACAACAACCTGCTTCGAAAATAGACTCAACTTTGTAGGTCACGCTTGTAGCGTGACAGGTTAGAGTCGTCACGTTAAAAACGTGACCTACATTTTCGGTAACCGTCTAGCGAAGCTGCGCCTCAAACCGACGAGAGGGGAGAAATAGGACACGGATTAACACGGACTGGGCACACAGATTTTTTGTATCTTTTCAATATTCCGGGGCGTTTGCGCGCTGT
>QMOE01000415.1 GCA_003648125.1 Chloroflexota bacterium | reverse complement strand
GGGCATTTGTAGGCCGGATTGGTAATCCGGCTGGTCGGAATACCATTCCGACCTACATTCCCCCGGATTATTGAGATGATACCAAACTATCAAGGTAGGAGAAAATGATGAATCGTACACTGGCTACCCTCGTCGCTGCGATCACTCTGCTGGCGGCGGCAAGCTGCTGCTGCTGTGGTGGTTTTAACCCAGGCGATTGGGATTGGGGTGAGATTGCCACATTGATTGCCGTGACCATTGAGCCGCCGGTCCACAGCACACCCGTCCCCCAAGTCACACCCGCCATCACCAGTGAACCGGCAGGCGACCTGGGCACCGAGACGGAATCGCTCTTGGAGACGACCATCGTGCCGGTGCGCGATCTGCACGAACTGGCGATCCGGCTGCGCCATTTACCCCCCGACACACCAAGCACCATCAACTCTGGTGGTTCCCCCGATTACGCCGTGGGCACCCGCCGCCTGTTCCACGCCTCCAACGTGGACACCAATGAGCAGTTCGACATCTATGCTATCCTCGAGTACAAGACGGAACACGTGTACATGTGGGTCGAGGATGGGGTTAGGTTCAATCAGGGTGACCTGGAGGCCGCCGCCGATTTGTTCGAGAAACACACTTACCCCACCGACCGCGCTTTCTTCGGCTCCGAGTGGAGCCCCGGCGTGGACAACGATCCCCACGTCAGTATTCTCCACGCCCGCAACTTGGGAAACTCGGTCGCCGGTTACTATTCCAGCGCGGACGAGTTCGTCGCCGCCGTGCGGGATGATTCTAACGAGATGGAGATGTTCTACATCAACATCGAGAACGTGACCATCAACGACTCGTTCTACAACGGCGTGCTGGCCCACGAGTTCCAGCACATGATCCACTGGCATAACGATCGCAACGAAGAGACGTGGCTGAACGAGGGTTTCTCCGAGTTGGCGATGCACCTGAATGGCTTTGACGTCGGCGGCAGCGAGTGGACGTTCGCCACGACGCCCGATACGCAACTCAACTCCTGGCCCGAAGGGCCTGGCGCGGCGGGGGCCAATTACGGCGCTGGCTATCTCTTTACCTCTTATTTTCTCGACCGTTTTGGCGCCGAGGCCACCCAGGCGCTGGTCGGCCACGCCGAAAACTCGTTCGCCAGCGTTAACGCGGTGTTGGGTGAACTGGGCGCTGGGTTGATCTATGAGGAACTGTTCGGCGATTGGATCGTCGCCAACATATTGGATGACCCCCATCTGGCCGACGGTCGCTACGGCTACGACGATATTGACCCGCCATCCTTTGACATCGAGACCACCTACTACGAGTCCGACTATCCCGTCTCCCAGAGCAGCATCGTGCATCAGCACGGCACCGACTATATCGAACTGCACGGCGCGCGCCCGCTGACGTTCCGCTTCACCGGCTCCGCCCAGGTCAGCCTGGTGGATGCCGCCGCCTACAGTGGGCAGTACATGTGGTGGGCCAACCGGAGTGACGACTCGAACACAACGCTCACGCGGGCATTCGATCTCTCCGGCGTGAGTGAGGCCACGCTCGAGTTCTGGGCCTGGTACGATATCGAGGAGGATTGGGACTATACCTACGTGGAAGCCAGCAGCGACGGCGGTGAGACCTGGGAGATACTGACCACTCCCTCCGGCGTCGGCACCAATCCCAACGGCAATTCCTTCGGCTGGGCCTATACCGGCAGCAGCGGGGGATGGATTCAGGAGCAGGTGGATCTCTCTGCCTACACCGGGCAGGAGGTGTTGATCCGCTTCGAGTACGTCACCGATGACGCGGTCAACCGGCCCGGCTTTGTGCTGGACGACATCGCCATCCCAGAGATCGGCTACTTTAGCGATTTTGAGGAGGACGAGGACGGATGGGAGCCGGCCGGCTTTATGCGGCACGCTAACGTGTTGCCACAGCGCTGGCTGGTGCAATTGATCCTTTTCGGCCCTGAGACAACGATACAGCGATTGCAAGTGGAGGAGGATGTGGCGAGCGAGTGGGTCATCCCGCTGGATAGCAGCACGGATAGGGCTATCGTCACTATCTCTGGTTTGGCCCCGGTGACGACGGAGGTGGCGTCGTACCAATACGAGGTTGGCGAGTAGTAATGGCTGATCTGTAAAGTTTTTTTGCACAATGTCAAATATCTTTTCAATAAATGAGGGGTGAGAGGAACGCCAGCATCTTGCTGGCATCTGGCGACCAAGATGGTCGCGTTCCTCCAAGATATTGAGCAGGCGCGGTTTCCATACCGCGCGCTATGGAAAGCGCGCCTACCCAATTCATTTGAAACACACCCATATCTTTTCAATAAATGAGGGGTGAGAGGAACGCCAGCATCTTGCTGGCATCTGGCGACCAAGATGGTCGCGTTCCTCCAAGATATTGAGCAGATACGTCATCAAGGAACGGATGCGTCATTGCGAGTCCTTCGATACCTCAGGATAAACTCTGCAAAGCAATCTCCCACCTTTGCGAGCAACGATGGGGATTGCTTCGTCGCTTCGCTCCTCGCAATGACATATTTCTTTCCCCGAATTTTTGAGACGATACATCTGAACCGCAAAGTGAAGGAGTAGCAGCAACTTTGTCCAACAATATCCGGATACTCGTCGTGGACGACAGTCGCGAGATACGCGAGTTTATCGTCCGATATGTTCTGGAACCGAACGGTTTCGAGGTCGTGGAAGCCAGCGATGGTGCCGAGGGATTGCGCAAGGCAGTCAAAGGCAACATTGATCTCATCCTGCTCGATCTCGAGATGCCCAAGATGGACGGCTTTGAGGTGCTCGACGGTCTGCACGCCCGGGGCCTGGAGATTCCCGTCATCCTGATGACGTCTCACGGATCGGAGGCCATCGCCGTCCAAGTGTTCCACAAGGGAGTGCGCGATTACGTCATCAAACCCTTTGCGCCCGATCACATGCTGGAGACAGTCGAACGGGCATTGGCCGATGTGCGGCTTCAGCGCGAGAAGGAGGCTCTCACTACCCGGTTAGTGCAAGCTAACAGGCAACTAGAGCAGCGGCTGCGCGAATTCAACACGCTCTACCAGATCGGGAAGTCGGTCACATCGCTGATGGAGATCAACGAGCTGTTGGAGCGCGTGGTAGACGCCGCGCTCTACGTCACCGGCGCGGAAGAGGGCGCGATTCTCCTGGAAAGCGGAACGGAAGGCAATCTGCACGAGTACGTGCGCAAGCAACGTGTGGCAGGGCAGAAACAACAGGTATCGCGGCGCACGGAGAATCAACTGGCTGTTGACGCCATACGCAAGGGGGAGGCCACCATGACGGGCGCAATGCTCTACGCGCCTCTAAGTGTCGGCGGGAGAATTATTGGCGCGTTGGGGGTGAATAACAGAATCACGGCCCGTTTTTTCGGCGAGCACGACCGGCGGGTGCTCATGTCGCTGGCCGACTATGCCGCCATCGCGATTCAAAACGCCCATCTGCTCCAACAGACCGAGCAGACCAAAGATAGAGAGAAACAGCAGGTACTATCACTGTTCGAGCGTTACGTCGCGCCCAGTGTGGTGGAAAAACTAGT
>QMOE01000414.1 GCA_003648125.1 Chloroflexota bacterium | reverse complement strand
GAGCGCCTGGGGGTCGCGCCGGAGCAGGTGACAGTGGGCAACGGGGCCGACGGCATCATCATGCGGACTTGTATGGCCTATCTGGACGAGGGAAGCGAGGTTATCGTCAGCCGCTCCTCATTCCCGGTCTATGACCAGTTCACCCACGCTATGCGGGGAACGCTGGTCAAGACGCCGCTCAAGAACTACTGCCTGGATTTGGAAGCGATGGCGCAAGCAATCGGCGACAAGACCAGGCTCATTTTTGTCTGCAACCCCAATAACCCGACCGGCACTGTTGTCACGGCGGCTCAAGTGGACGCATTTATGGCGCGGATTCCCGACCACGTGCTGGTGGCCTTTGACGAGGCCTATTACGAGTTTGTGGATTTCGACGAGTACCCGGACACGCTGCAGTACATTCGGGAGGGCCGGCCCAACGTGATGACGATACGCACTCTTTCCAAGTCCTACGGCCTGGCCGGAGTGCGCGTGGGATACGCGATTGCCTCGCCCGAGATTCTGGCTCCGCTGGACAGGGTGAAGGAGCCGTTCGCGGTCAACCTGCTGGCCCAGGTCGCGGGGATAGCCGCTCTGGAGGATGACGAGTTTCTGAATCGCTCGGTGGCGGCCAATCGCGCCGGGAAGCGCTTTCTGTATGGCGAGTTTGACCGGTTGGGTCTGCGCTATGTCGAGAGTCAGGGGAATTTTGTCCTGGTCGAGATCGGCCCGCAGGCTGTAGATGTGCAAAAGCGATTGTTGGCGCGAGGCGTCATCGTGCGGCCCTGCGCCCATTATGATCTGCCCGACTTTCTCCGCATCTCGGTGGGCAGCCAGGCCCAGAACGTCCGGTTGATCGAAGCATTGAAGGAGGAGGTAGCGGCGAATGGATGAGATGAAAGCCAAAGTTGCAATCATCACCGGGGCCAGCAGCGGGATCGGGCGGGCGGCGGCGCTAAGGTTCGGGGCGGAGGGGGCCAGCGTGGCGTTGGTCGCCCGCAGCGGCGACAAGCTGGCGGAGGTAGCACAGGTGATCGAGTCTGGCGGGGGCGAGGCGCACGCAATCGTGGTCGACGTCACCAAAGAGGCGGACGTCGAGCGCGCGGTCCGCGAGACGGTCGAGACGTTCGGCGGAATTGACGTGCTGGTCAACGCGGCCGGTGTCATCGCCACGGGGACGGTCGAGACCACCACGCTTGAGGACTGGGACTATATGATGAGCCTGAACGCGCGCGCGCCGTTTTACCTGATCCAGTGCGCCATGCCGTACCTGGTCGAGCGGAAGGGGAACGTGGTCAACGTCTCTAGCGTGAACGGCATGCGCTCTTTTCCCGGCGTGCTGGCCTATTGCGTCAGCAAGGCGGCTGTGGACCAACTCACGCGCTGCGCCGCGCTGGAGGTGGCGAGCAAGGGGGTGCGCATCAATGCCGTCAACCCTGGCGTCACCGTCACCCAGTTGCATCGCTCCGGCGGGATGGACGAGCAAGCGTACGCAGCGTTCCTGGAGCACAGCAAAACCACGCACCCATTGGGCCGGGTGGGCCAGCCGGAGGAGGTGGCCGAGTTGATCTACTTTCTGGCCTCGCCGAGGGCCGGTTGGATCACCGGCGCCACCTATCTGATTGACGGCGGGCGCGGACAGACCTGCGCGCGATAATGACGTAATGCGTAAGAGGAGGGTAATTGCTAAGGTGCCCGGCACTTGATTGCCCTCGAAAATGGTTCTTTCGATGGCGACCGGATGCCATTTTCATCAAAATCAGCAAGTGCCGGGCACCTGAACAGTTACAGAGGAGGTAAATATGCCTGATGTCAAGTTTGACACTTACTATCGGTACAACGATTTGACCCGCATCCTGCAAGCCTTTGCGGAGGAGTATCCCCAATTCGCGCGCGTCGAAAGCATTGGCCAGAGCTACGAGGGGCGCGATATATGGCTGGTCGCGGTGACCAATTTCGCCACTGGCGAGGACAAGCACAAGCCCGCTCTGTGGGTAGATGGCAACATCCACGCCACTGAACTGGCCCCTTCCAGCGCGTGCCTCTACCTGATTCACCGTTTGGTCACAGAATATGGCTCTGACGCCGACATCACGCGCTGCCTGGATACGCGCGTCTTTTACGTCTGCCCCCGGGCGAATCCCGACGGGGCCGAGTTAGCTCTGGCCGATAAACCCAGGTTCATCCGTTCCAGCACGCGCCCCTACCCCTACGACGAAGAGCCAATCGGGGGCCTGGTCGAGGAGGACGTGGACGGCGACGGGCGCGTGCTGAATATGCGGATCCCAGACCCTAACGGCCCCTGGAAGGTCTGCTCCGAGGACGCGCGCCTGCTCGTGCGCCGCGAGCCTACCGAGACGGGCGGGCAGTATTACCGTATGCTCCCCGAAGGGCCGATTGAGGATTACGATGGCGCGCTGATCAAAATCCAACTCGATAAAGAACGGCTCGACCTGAACCGCAACTTTCCCATAGAGTGGCGACAAGAGTACGAGCAGGAGGGGGCTGGCCCTTATCCCACCTCGGAGCCGGAGGTGCGCGCGATGACCCGCTTTATCGCCAGTCACCCCAACATCACCGGCGGGGTTGCCTTTCACACCTTTAGCGGCGTGCTGCTCAGGCCCTATGATGATCGAGACGACGAGAAATTTCCCGCCGAGGACCTGTGGACGTACCAGAAAATCGGCAAAAAGGGTACCGAGATCACCGGCTATCCTGCCATCTCTGTCTACCACGACTTTCGCTATCACCCCAACAAGGTCATCACCGGCGGGTTTGATTGCTGGATGTACGATCATCTGGGCCTATTTGCCTGGACGGTCGAGTTGTGGAGTCCGCAGCGGCAGGCGGGTATCGAAGAGTACAAGTTCATCGAGTGGTGGCGCGAGCATCCGCTGGAAGATGACCTGAAGATGCTAAAGTGGAGCGACGAGGCGCTTGATGGCAAGGGGTACGTGGACTGGTACGAGTTCGAGCACCCGCAACTGGGCCAGGTGGAGTTGGGCGGCTGGGATTGGTTCTACGCTTTCAGAAATCCTCCTCCCAAATTCTTGGAGAAAGAGATCGCTCCCTTTTCCGACTGGCTGGTGTGGCTGCTGCTGATCTCGCCCCGGCTGGAACTGTACGAGGCGAGCGTCAAGCCGCTGGGCGAGGGCGCGTACCGCGTGCGCGTGGTGGTCCAGAACACCGGCTGGCTGCCGACTTATGTGACCAAAAAGGCGCTGGAAAAGAAACTGACGCGCGGGGTGATCTGCGAGATCGAATTGCCCAAGGGCGCGACGCTCGAAACCGGCAAGCCGAGGGAGGAACTGATCCAGTTAGAAGGACGGGCCTACAAGCATTCCGCCCCCGAGTCCGAGGACAGCACCGACGACCGCGCCAAGGTCGAGTGGGTGGTGCGCGCACCCGCTGGCGGCACGGTCAAGCTGACCGCCCGCCACGAGCGGGCCGGTATCGTGGTTGCGGAGGTGGCACTGGAATAGAGGGCAAAAGGTACCTTCTCAAAAAGTCGGGGCAATGTAGCCGAGGTTTCTATACCTCGCGGCCCTGCGCGATTTGGAAATCGCGGCT
>QMOE01000413.1 GCA_003648125.1 Chloroflexota bacterium | reverse complement strand
CTGATCGAGGTGCCGGTGATGAACGGGCTGGTGAACGTCGCCTTTGCGCTGCGAAAACTGTTATATGGACAACCCCAGGAAGCGGCGGCGTAGAGGCGAAACATACACTTTTTCGGGGGAGATAGTATCTGCCGGGAGGGAAAGATGTGCCGGAGATGTATGTGCCTTTCGGGATGCGGCCCCGGGCGGAAACGTCCGCCGCCACCTGTGTCGTTACTGTCATAAAGTTGTATCTTCTCAATAATCCGGGGAAATGTAGGTCGGAATGGTATTCCGACCAGCCGGATTACCAATCCGGCCTACAAATGCACCAACTTTTTGAGAAGATACATAAAGTTGAGATCGTCTGGCTATCACAACACAATAGAAGGAGGATTAAAATGACAGTCATCACAGGGATCATCCTGGTCATCGTCGGCTTTGCGGCCGGGCTGTTGGGCGGACTGATCGGCACCGGCGGGTGCAGCGTCATGCTGCCCATCATCCACTTTTGGATGGGCTTTGACGCCCCCATCGCCGTAGGAACCACGCTCTTTGCCGTCATCTTTACCGCCATCTCAGGAGCGTGGGGACACCTGGTCAAGCGTAACCTGGACGTGCGGGCCACGCTCTGGCTGGGCGGGTTCGGTATCCTGGGTGTGATTCTAGGCTCGTGGCTCTTCACCCTGCTGGTTGGGCAGACCAGGCTGCTGGGCCTGATTCTGGGGCTGATCTTTCTCTGGCCGGCCACCCGCATGGTCTGGGAGGGAATCACCCAGCGCAAGATGCCCCAGCGGGAGGGAAGCACCATCCCCGGCTCATCCTGGGGTATGGCGGTCTTTGGCTTTATCGTCGGCGTGGCTACCGGGGTGGCCGGGCTGGGCGGCGGCTATGCCCTGGTGCCGGGGATGATCTATCTCTTTGGCGCGCCGGTGTACGTCACCATGGGCACCTCGCTGGCGACGATGATCCCCCTGGCCGTGGTCGGCGGGGGAATCAAGCTGGCCCAGGGGTACGTCAACCTGGCGGCCGGGTTACTGCTGGCGCTGGGAACCATCGGGGGCGCGCAGGTGGGGGCGCGGACTATCAAACGCTTCAAGCCCTCCACGCTCAAGCTGCTCTTTGGCCTTTACTTTTTGTACGTCTCGCTCAAGTTCATCACCGGATACTTTGGAATTCACATCTGGTGATGGAAGGCGCGGG
Organism: Chloroflexota bacterium; assembly: GCA_003648125.1. The sequence goes on along the minus strand of QMOE01000413.1, from coordinate 2,376 downwards.
TGGAGCGCAGGCGTGACTCGCTTGTGCTTCACCCCCTATCAAGTAAAAGTATCTTCTCAATATTCTGGGGCAGCGCGTAGGGCAAATTGGCAATTTGCCCTACATCCAAGTTATTGAGAGGATACAAGTAAAAAAGGGGAAAGAAATGCGGATCGCTTTTTCGAGTGACGACAATCGTGGGTTGGAAGGCGTCATGTCCCATCACTTTGGACGCTGTCCTTACTATACTTTCGTGGACGTGGACGACGGGCAGGTGAAAGGCGTCGACGTGATGCCCAACCCCTACTACGGCCAGCACGCGCCCGGCGTGGTGCCGGATTTTATCAACAAGCAGCAAGCGAACGTGATGGTCACCGGCGGGATGGGTGCGCGGGCGGTCGAGTTCTTTAACCAGTTCGGCATTCAAGTGGTCACCGGGGCCAGCGGCAGCGTGCGCTACGCGCTGGAGCATTACCTGAGCGGCGACCTGACCGGCGCCGAGCCGTGCGGCGAGAGCCAGCATCACGGCGGGGGCGGCGGAGGTTGGCAGGTGGTGGAGGAGGAATCCCATTCCATCGAGCAGGATGAGGTAGGCCGGCTGAGGGAGGAAACCGCTGCCCTGCGCCGTCAGTTGGCGGACGCCCTGGAGCGCTTGAGCCGCCTGGAGGGGAAATAGGTGAAGAAACCAGGTTTTTTCGGAAAAAACCTGCTTTCTTGAGAATGGAGGAAATGAAATGTTGATCGAAAATTATGACCTGGACGTGAAGACCATCCCCTGTGAGCCTGGTGCAGCGGCGTTTTCCGCCACCGTGCGTCTCAAGGTGGATATCAGCCCGGCGCTGCCATACTTGAACCGGGTGCTGCACGGGGCGATGTACAACACCCAGGCCCCGTCACTGGCGTGGAAGGACCAGGATAACCGCAAGGTCGCTTTCTGGGCCTACAAGATCGCCATCGGCAGCCTGGATGACCGGGCGCAGGCGGAAAAAGTAGCAAAAGAGATAGTTGACCTGGTCAACAGCACCTGGGAACGGCGTGATGAGATCGAGCCGGATCACGAGATGCACAAGCGCCCAGGGCCGATGAAAATCTACAAGCTCCTGCCGCGCACCAACTGCAAGGCCTGCGGCCAGCCGACCTGTTTCATCTTCGCCGGCAAGCTGGTGGTGGGCCAGGCGGAACTGGCGGACTGCCCGGTGCTGCGCGAAGCCCAATACGCCCCCCAACTGGCGCAACTGGCCGAGTTGCTGGGGGTGGAGGTGCCGGCCGTCGGCCCGCAGGTGTGAGGGCGTGATGGACGGGATAAAGGCCACACTCCCCTCGCCCTGGGTGCGCGAGTTCATCCGCCAACACGGCGGCGTGCTGAACGTCGCCTGGCGCATGGTCTGTCGCGGCTGATGAGCTTTTTTCAAAGGCCCGTCCGGTCGGATGGGCGTACCCGAAAACCAGGCCGAGTTTGTCCGCTTCGTGGCCGACGACCTGACTATCTACGTGGCGCGGGAACTGCTAGAAAAGCTGGAACCAGGGGCCGAGAAGCAGCCTTTCTACCTCGACGGCTATGGACGGTTCTGGATAGACCTGGCCGAGCCGTGGGAAGGTCTATCGGATCATCACGGATGAGAAACCAGGTTTTTTCCCCACTGAATCATCAGGAGGTGTCTATTGTACAGAGTGACCCTTGACGCAGATGGACGATTGGCGCTCCCCCTCGATCTTCGCCGCCGCGCTTTACGAGACGGCGACGAATTGCTGCTGGAAGAGGCAGAGGGGAAGTGGGTTTTGCATCTTCTTCACGTGGACGTACACAAAGTTTACCTGGAACTGACCACCCGCTGCAACCTCAATTGCCGCACTTGTGTGCGCAACGTCTGGGAGGAGCCGCTGGAGGCGATGAGCGACGCCACCTTTGAGCGTCTTCTGGTCGGGCTGCGGGAACTGCCCGAATTGCGTCAGGTGGTGCTGGGCGGCTATGGCGAGCCGTTCACCCATCCCCACGTCCTGGACTATCTCTCTGCGCTCAAGGGTCTGGGCCTCAGGGTGACGGTCAGCAGCAACGGCACACTGTTGGACCGGGAGCGGGCAGAAGCGTTGGTGCAACTGGGCGTGGACGTGGTGACGGTCTCGCTGGATGGGGCCAGCCCCGAAACCTACGCCGACGTGCGTCGTGGAGCCAACCTGCGGCTCGTGCTGGGTAATCTGGAGGGGCTGAACCGGGTCAAAGCAGAGCGGGGAACCCAATTCCCGCGCCTGGCGATCGAGTTCGTGGCCCTCAAGCGGAACATAGCCGAACTGCCGGCTGTGGTGGAGCAGGCCAAACGGCTGGGGGACAACCGGGTCATCGTCACCCACGTCCTGCCCCACACGCCGGAGATGGCCGCCGAAATACTCTACGGGCGG
>QMOE01000412.1 GCA_003648125.1 Chloroflexota bacterium | reverse complement strand
GACGCGGCGATCAGGTAGATGAACAGCGGCTCCCGCCCGTTGTTGGCCGGAAAATAGAGGGAGAGGTCGCCATTGAGGATTTGCAGCGCGTCCAGGCCGTGGTACGCCTCGTCGTGGTAGAGGCCGGGCGGGATTTGCCCAAAGGCAACCAGGCGCAGCGCGGTCGCTGCCAGCAGCACCGCCACCATGCCCCACAACATAGTTCGGCGACTCATTGCCCACCCTCCGGCAAAGGCACATTTAGCCGGTCATCGGGTAACCGCTGGCCGTCCAAAAAGGCCGGCTGGCGCTCGCTGCTCGCCGCGTCGTAGAGGCCAACGTAGAGTGTGTAGGGGCCGGGCGGCGCGTCGAACGGGATCTCGAGCGTGTAATCGTCCTCGACGTACTCGCCCGCCTGCCATTGGGTGGTCAGCATACGCCCTCCCTGCGGCCAGCCGTCGGCCTGGGCCGCCATTGAGCCATCGGCGGCCACTAGATGGTTAAAGACGGCGTAGATGGCCGCCGGCTGCGAGCGGGCGTACCAGGCGTAGGTGACGCGGAGTTGACCGCCGGGGCGCAGGTCTCCCTCCACGCGGTAGCCGCGCAGCCCTATCGCGTTCCCAAAGTCGGCCTGAAGCGGCGTCAGCCCGCCGGGCAATCGTCGCAGCACGGGCCGGCCCTCGACGATGATTTTGAACAAACGGAAGGATGCGTTCCCCTCTGTCGTCGGCCAGGGGACGCCATCCGGCCCCAACACTTGCAGCGTGACCCAGGCCGAGCCGGTCGGCGCGTCTGAGGGGAGCGTCAGCGCGGTCGGCAGCGTGACCAATCTACCCGACGGCCACAGCGGGGCCGGGTAGGTGGGGGCCAGGGGGAGGGTCTGGGTGAGCACGGGGATGCCCCGCAGGCCCAGCCAGGCGGGATGCGCGACCCGCAGTCGCAGGTTTAGCTCCGGCAGCCGCTGCTGAGGGGAAAGCCAGTGCAGGGTCAGGGGAACGGGATACCCCTGCTGGAAGCGCAGTCCTCCCGGCTCGTACCCGGTCAGGTTCAGGCAGGCAGCGCCGTCGGGCGAGCAAAAGGTCGCCGCATCGGGATTGGGGAGGCCGTAAAGCACTGGCGCGCGGTTGGGGTCGCTCCGCGTGACGAGGGGTAAGTAAAGATGATGATCGAGGCCGGCAGGGAGCGGCGCGTGAGTGGATGTGGGCGCGATAGCCCCTACGGTCAAGGTCAGCAAATCCACCTCCTCGACCCCTCTCGCCGCGAGCACCCGCCCGCCGCTTTCCTCGGTCACCATCAAGCGGACTGTGTACTCGCCTGGCGGCGCGCCCCAGGGGATCATCAGCCCCTCGTAGTCGGTAATCACTTTGCCTGGCTCCCATTGGGACGGAGGATGCGCCCACATTCCGGGCAGTGGATAATCGCAGGCCCAGACGTAGCCCGCTTCATCGGTCAGCTTTAGCGTTAGTCGCACGTCGCTCTCCAGGCGGCGCAGGGGCTTCCAGCGCAAGGCCAGGCGGAGCGGCTCGCCTTCTAGCAGCGGCTCTGGCTCCCAGGCGACGTTCTCCAAGAGCAGAGCGTCTCCAAAGGTCACTTGCGCCGGGCGGGAAGGGGCGTCGGAGGGCAGCGGGGGCAGATAGAGGCTAAAGTAGGGCGTGCTCCACACCCGGTGGGCGTGGGCGCGCAGCCAGCCCTCGACAAAGTGCGCGGGGTCAACATCGTCCACGGCGGCGGGGAGCACCCACAGCCGGTCGTACTGGGACATCAATCTCTCCAGCACCGGCTCGGCCTCGTCTGGATCGAGGTGCGGCGGTGCGCGGAGCGGTAGAGATGTGTGCGGCGGCATCCCTCCGGGGTCATAGTACTGAAACTGCACCCGCTGCCACGGGCCGTAAAAGAGTATGGCGTCGCCGGGGCGGGTGTGGGCGTGGATCGTCTCCAGGACGCGGCCATAGTTGGAGCGGTCGTAGGAGATGGCGCCGTACAGTCCCTCTGTGACCAGCAGCCAGCTCCCCACCAGTGCCAGGCCGCAGGTCGCGCCCCAGGCCAACCAGTGATGTTTGACGAGGTGGAGTGGGGCCACACACAGTAGCGCCAGCGCCAGAACTGCAGGGGGAATCAGAAAAATCAGGTAGCGAGGTGTGGGAGGCTGGGGCAAAGTGTAGGCCAACGCCAACGGCAGAATCAGCGTCAGAGCCAGCCACGTCCCGACCGCTCGGCTGCGCCACAGGGTAACGAGAATGCCTCCTCCGACCAGCGTCAGTAGCAGGTGGAGCAAGCCAAAGCGGATTCCCATCACCGGGCTAAAAAGAATTTTACCCAGCAGATAAAACACCTGGAAGCTGGTCGGCGCGGCTGAGGCGAAACGCGGGAACAGGCTGTCGGTGGTCATCTGGAGGCCGGGTGAGAGCCACAGCCAGGCCAGGCCTGCCAGCGCCGGGAGAACGTGCAGCGCGCACCAGGCCATGAGAGGCCGCCAGCGCCGGGCGATGAGTAGGACGAGAAACTGCACGAGGATGGGCAGCAACAGGTAATAATGGGTAAAGAGCGCCAGAAGGTGAACAATCGCCAGGCTGACGAGGGCGACGCGGCTCGGCCACTTTTTCGTCGGCAGCCAATCCCGGAGGAACAGGCCTGCCGAGAGCAGCGTCCAGACGATGCCGAGGCTGTACATGCGCGCGTCGCGGACGTAGTAGGCCATCCCCGGCACGGTGATGAGAAGGAGTGCGGCCAGGAGGCCGCTGGTGGCGGCAAAGCGGGACATTATCACGCGGGCCAGCCAGCCGGTCAGTGCCAGGGCGATCATTCCCGCGCCGACGGAAAAGAAACGCAGGCTGAACTCGCCCGCGCCCGCCAGCATCATCCAGGCGTGGATGAGCAGGTAATAGACCGGAGGATGCTCGCGCACCGCCTGCCTGAGATAGCTCAGGATTTCCAGCAAGGGCCGGTGGGCCACGGAGTAGGTGGCCGTTTCGTCAAAGGTCAGGTCGCTGGCGTCGAGGCGGTACAGCCATATCCCCCAGGCCAGCAGCAGAAGCAGGCCCCAGGCCAGCGGGATGAGCAGTTTTCGGCGGCGGTTGTTTGCGGCAGTTTCCATCGTGGGGTGGCATTGTAACCCAGGGGGGCGATTTGGGCAAGGGGGGCTTGGCAGCAACAGGGCCGAACGCGTTGTCGTCCGGCCCTGTTTTCGCAAGTATCAAGCTGTGTTACTCGACGATGAAACTCCCGGTCCAGGTCGGGGACGTAGGCGGGCGCGGCGGGCGCTACGTCCACCGGAACCGGCACGTAAGCGGCAAAGCCGCCCGCGCGTGAGACGTCTACCGGCTGCGGAGGAGCCGGCGTGGCCGTGGGGCCGGGCGTGAGCGTCGGCGCGCAACCGGTCGTTACGACGAGCGCCAGGGTCAGGAAAAGGAAAATGCGTTTGAACATGATCTCACCTCCAATTATGGTCTAGTAGGGCATTGTTGCCCTGTTGACTAGACGCCCGCTGGAGGTAAAGTTCCACCGTCAAGCGTCAAACGTGAAAAAGGAAGGATATCGAGTTCTCAACTCTTCCCGCAGGCCGCCAAAGACAGCAGGGGCCTG